>NZ_PSVQ01000032.1:18560-39519 GCF_002932395.1 Rathayibacter sp. AY1D9 | reverse complement strand
TCGCGGTGCGGTGCCCTCCCCGCCCTCCGAGCCGACCGGCCGACCCGCACACCAGCACATCGCCTCAGACGACGCACCCGGCTCCCTGGAACCCACCACCCCGACAAGCCGACCGCGGTGACGCCTGGCGGTGACCGGCGTGCCCCGGCACCGCTGAACGGCCGATCCGCGTGCCAGCGGATCGCCCCAGGCGGACGCACCCCGCATTACGAAACGCACCACCCCGACAAGCCGACCGCGGTGACGCCTGGCGGTGACCGGCGTGCACCGGCACCGCCGAACGGCCGATCCGCGTGCCAGCGGATCGCCCTAGGCGGACGCACCCCGCTCCACGAACCGCACCACCCCGAGAAGCCGACCGCGCCACGCCGGCCGAGAACCGGCGTGCCACCGGCACCGCCGAACGGCCGATCCGCGTAACAGCGGATCGCCTCAGGCGGACGCACCCCGCTCCCTGGAACGCACCACCTCGGCAAGCCGACCGCGGTGACGCCGGGCAGGGACCGGCGGCACAGCTGAGCCGGGCGCCGCCCGGCTCAGCGCATCAGCACAGCCTCTCGAACCAGGCGAGGGCGCTCTGGTCGGTGAGGTTGGCGACCTGGTCGACGACGACGCGGCGGCGGGCGTCGTCGTCGGGGGCGGCGTGCCAGTCCTCGGCGAAGCCGGGCTCGAGGGATCCCGGGCCGCGGTCGAGGAGGGTGTCGGCGAGGCGGGTGAGGACTTCGCGCTGCTGGGCGTAGATGGGCTGGCGGGTGTTCCGCGACATCACGAACGTCGCGACGATCCCCTTGAGCACGGCGATCTCGGCCTGCTGCTCGCGGGGGACGACGACGTGGCCGCCGAAGCGGACGAGGTCGGGGTGCTGGTACGCCTCGCGGGTGGCCTCGGTGGCGGCGGCGGCGAAGCGGCCGATGAGCTGGCTGGTGAGGTTCTTGAGCCGGGCCTGGTCGCGGCGGGAGCCGTCCCAGGAGGAGACCCACACGTCGAGCGAGTCGAGACGGTCGAAGGCGGCGACGAGCTCGTCGTGTCCGACCTCCCCGCCGACCCAGGAGTGCATCGACTGCACGAGGTCCTCGTGGTCGGCGCGGGAGCCGAGTGCTTCGACGTCGATGTAGCCGGAGACCACCGCGTCCTCGAAGTCGTGCACGGAGTAGGCGATGTCGTCCGAGAGGTCCATCACCTCGGCCTCGATGCAGCGCACCCCCTCGGGGGCGCCCTCGCGCATCCAGGCGAACGCGGGGGCGTCGTCGGCGTAGAAGCCGAACTTGGCGCGCCCCGACGGGTCGGCGACCGAGCGCGTGTCGGGCCAGGGGTACTTGCAGCTCGCGTCGATGCTGGCGCGGGTGAGGTTCAGCCCGTAGGGGCGGGCGTCGTCGCCGAAAACCTTCGGCTCGAGCCGCGTGAGCAGCCGGAAGGTCTGCGCGTTGCCCTCGAAGCCGCCGATCCCCTCGGCCCAGGTGTTGAGCGCGCGCTCGCCGTTGTGCCCGAACGGCGGATGCCCGAT
The DNA here is from genome assembly GCF_002932395.1 of Rathayibacter sp. AY1D9. Lineage (NCBI taxonomy): Bacteria > Bacillati > Actinomycetota > Actinomycetes > Micrococcales > Microbacteriaceae > Rathayibacter > Rathayibacter sp. AY1D9. The sequence continues at coordinate 38,015 of NZ_PSVQ01000032.1, read as the reverse complement.
GTCGTGCGCGAGGCAGGCCGTGTCGACGACGTCGGGGTCGAGGTCGAGGCTCGTGGCGAGCTCCCGGCCGATCTGCGCCACCTCGAGCGAGTGGGTCAGGCGGTTGCGCGCGAAGTCGACGCCCGCCGTGGGGCTGAGCACCTGGGTCTTCGCGGCCAGGCGGCGGAGCGCGCTGGAGTGGAAGAGCCGGGCGCGGTCGCGGGCGAAGTCGGAGCGGCGAGTCGAGTGGTCCTCCGGCAGGAATCGCTCGGTGTCGACGAGCGAGTACCCCCAGAGCGCGCGGTCATCCACCGCTGTTGTGGATCTCGGCGGCCGAGACCGCGTCGCGCTGCCCGGCGTCGAGCTCGCGGGACTCGAGCCAGCGGTCCGGGAGGGAGGGGACCTTGGGCGAGCCGGCGCGGCCCCGCTGCCCCTCGGCCGCCTCGCCCGGATAGGGCTGCGTCCAGTCGAGCGTCGCCAGGAGCTCGTCGAGCTGCGCGAGCGACTCGACGGTGGCCAGGCGAGCGCGGAGGTCGCCGCCGACGGCGTAGCCCTTGAAGTACCAGGCGACGTGCTTGCGGATGTCGCGGCAGCCGCGCTCCTCGCTCTCGAAGAAGTCGACGAGCAGCTCCGCGTGGCGGCGGAACGCCTCGGCGACCTGTCCGAGCGAAGGGCGGAACCGCTCGTCGGAGCCGGCGAACGCGGCGGCGAGGTCGCCGAAGAGCCAGGGGCGCCCGAGGCAGCCGCGACCGACGACGACTCCGTCGCAGCCCGTCTCGGCCATCATCCGCAGCGCGTCCTCGGCCGACCAGATGTCGCCGTTGCCCAGCACGGGCACGCTCGTGACCGTCTCCTTGAGCGTGGCGATCGCCGACCAGTCGGCGTGCCCGCTGTAGAACTCGGAGGCGGTGCGCGCGTGCAGCGCGATCGACGCGACCCCGGCGCCCTCGGCGGCACGGGCGGCCTCGAGGTAGGTGAGGTGGTCCGGGTCGATGCCCTTGCGCATCTTGACGGTGAGCGGGACGTCGCCGGCGGCCTTCACGGCGCCCTCGACGATCTGCCGGAACAGCGGGAGCTTCCACGGCAGGGCCGCTCCCCCGCCCTTCCGGGTGACCTTGGGCACGGGGCAGCCGAAGTTGAGGTCGATGTGGTCGGCCCGGTCCTCGGCGACGAGCATGGTGACCGCCTCGGCGACGGTGACCGGGTCCACTCCGTAGAGCTGGATCGAGCGCACCGACTCGCTGGGGTGGTGGCGGATGAGGCGCATCGATTCCGGCGTGCGCTCGACGAGCGCGCGGGAGGTGATCATCTCGCTCACGTAGAGGCCGTTGCCGAACTCGCGGCAGAGGCGGCGGAACGCCGTGTTGGTGATGCCCGCCATGGGGGCGAGCACCACCGGCGCGTCGAGTTCGAGGGGGCCGATCCGGAGCGCCGGCGCGGTGCGCGCGGGCGGGGCGGCCGTGAGAGTGGAGGACATCGGTATCGATTCTCCCAGATCCTGTGTTGGGGAAGGCGGAGTGACGAGCGGAGAGGTGGAGAGATGAACGGGAGCACACCTGTGGAGGACGGTTCGCAGCGGCTGGAGGCGGACGCGTCCGCCCGCGGCCTTGCGGTCGAGATCGTGGAGAGGCCCGCTGCCGGCAGCCTGCACGAGGCGGCCGCGCTGCTCGGCATCGAGCCCGGCGACATCGTGAAGTCGCTCGTGGTGAAGCGCCACGACGGCGGCTACCTGTTCGCCCTGGTCCCCGGCGGGCGGCAGATCGCGTGGCCGAAGCTGCGCGCGGTGGTCGGAGTGAACAAGCTCCGCCTCCCGGACGAGACGGCCGCCCTCGAGGCGACCGGCTACCGGCGCGGCACCATCACCCCGATCGGGTCCACGACGGCCTGGCCGGTCTACGCCGACGAGCGGATCCTCGGCCGCCGCGTCGCGATGGGAGCCGGCGCCGACGGGCGCAGCGCCTTCGTCGACGCGGACGCCCTCGTGGCCGCCTACGGCGCGACCGTCGCCGACATCACCGTGGAGGAGCCTCCGCGGTGATCGGCGGCGCCTCGGCCTGCGCTTCCGCGGCCTGCGGCACGGCGCAGACGCCGTCCTCGCACAGCGGCCCGCCGGAGTCGCCGAGCATCTCGAACGGCCCGCTCACGCGACGGCCGCCCGCTGCTCCAGCACGTGCTCGAGGACCTCGGTGAACGCCGCCGGCTCCTGGGCGCCGGAGACGCCGAAGCGCCCGTCGAGGACGAAGAACGGCACCCCCGAGATCCCGTACTCGCGGGCCTGCGCGATGTCGGACTGCACCCGCCCGAGGTAGCGCCGGTCCTCGAGAGCGCGGCGCGTCTCCGCCGGGTCGAGCCCGACCTCGCCGGCGAGCGAGGCGAGCACCTCCGGATCGGCCAGGTCGCGGCCCTCGACGAAGTACGCGCTCAGGAGACGCTCGACGAGCTCGAGCTGCAGTCCGTTCTCCTTGGCGTGGTGGAGCGCCTGGTGGGCGGTGACCGTCTTGACGTGGCGCACCGACTCGAAGTGGTAGTCGAGGCCGACGCCCGCCGCGATCGCCGTGACGGAGTCGAGCATCTGCTGCGCCTGCGCCTCCGGGATCCCCTTGTGCTCGGCGAGGAACGCCGCCTCTCCCCCGCGGTAGTCCTCCGGCGTGTCCGGCGAGAGCTCGAAGCTGCGGTACTCCACGACGACCTCCGGAGCCTCGGGGTGCGCGGCGCGGAAGGCCTCGAGCCCGCGCTCGAACCGGCGCTTCCCGATGTAGCACCAGGGGCAGGCGATGTCGGACCAGACGTCGACGGACAGGGGGCTCGGCTCAGCACTCACCCCCAGGACAACGGAGGGGGCGCCCCGCTATTCCCGCAGCACGCGGACGAGCTCGTCCACGTCGGACTCGTCGTTCCAGAGGTGGAAGGCGATGCGGAGCCGGCCGCCGCGGCCCGAGACGCGCAGACCCGCAGCCTGCAGCAGCTCCAGGTCCGCTCCCCCCTCGTCCGGCCAGGACACGAGCGCCCGGTGCTGAGGCTCCCGGTCAAGCCGCTCGCACAGCAGGTCGCCGAGGCCGGAGGCGTGCGCCCAGACCGCGTCGAGGTCGAGCGAGCGGAACAGAGCGAGCGACGCCTCGGCGCCGGCGAACGCCTGCCAGGCCGGCGAGACGTCGAAGCGGCGGGCGTTCTCGGCCAGGTGCATGGCCGGTCCGTAGCAGGACGACCACACGTCCTCCCCCGAGTACCAGCCCGCCTGCACGGGGACGAGCTCGGCCGCGTAGGCGGGCGAGACGGTGAGGAACGCCACTCCGCGCGGCGAGCACAGCCATTTGTAGGCGTGGGTGAGGGTCGCGTCGAAGCGGGAGGCGTCGACCGGCAGGACGCCGGCCGCCTGCGTCAGGTCGCACGCGGTCCGCACTCGGTGGCGCGCGGCCGCCTCGAGGACGGAGTCGAGATCGGCGAGCGCTCCGCTGCTGGACTGCACGGCGGAGAAGACGACGAGGTCGTCCCCGTCGTCGACGGAGTCGGCCAGCGCCTCGAGCGCGACGGAGCGCACGGTCACTCCGCGGTGCGCCTGAGCGAGGAAGGGGAACACGATGGAGGAGAAGTCGCCGTCAATGCAGAGCACGCGGGCCCCGTCGGGCAGCGAGGCGGCGAGCACGGCGGCCATGGCGGAGGTCTGCGAGCCGATGGCGACCCGGTCGACCGGGACGCCGGAGATCGCGGCGAACGAGGCACGCGCGCGCTCGGCGACAGCGCCGTAGGCGGCGGCCGTGCTCTCCCCGGACGACCAGCCGTCGAGGTCCGCCCGCAGCGCCTCGACGGTCTCCCGCGGCGGCAGACCGAGGGTGCAGGCGTTGTGGTAGCCGCGGGCACCGGCGAAGCGCGCGCGCAGGTCGGCGGAGTTCGGCAGTGCGGTGCTCACCTCTCGAGGATGACGCTCCGGAGCCGGATCGCCAAGACCGGGGAGCGACCGGGCGCGTCGGCGGCGGGCCCGGTCAGCGGGCGGCGAGGGCGTGCGCCTGCTCGAGCACGGCGACGACCTCGCGGGCCTCGCGGACGTCGACCGGCGAGGGAGCGCCGTCCTGGAGCGACCGCGCGACCTGCTCGAGGAACGCGGCGTAGCGTCCCCGCTCACTCGACACGGGGTGTGCGCCGGAGTCGTCGACGAGGACGCCCCATCCCTCCGGCGCGACCTCGCCGAAGCCGTCGTCGTCCGGTCGGGCGCCGCCGGTGCGGAGCGCGGTCTCCTGCGGATCGAGACCGTCGACGCTGAAGGCGGCGCGGGTGCCGAGCACGCGGAAGCGGGAGCCGGTCGCCCGGGCGACGCGGCTCATGGTGAGGTGGGAGCGGACGCCGCTGTGATGCAGGAGCGAGACGAACGCGTCGTCCTCGCTCGCCGAGCCCTCGTGGACGGTCCGGGCCTCGGCCGCCGTGACGACCGCCGGGCCGAACAGCAGCAGCGCCTGGTCGACCAGGTGGCTGCCGAGATCGAAGAGGATCCCGCCGCCCTCGGCCGGACCCGTCTCGCTCTGCCACCGGCCCGTCTTCGGCGCGCTCCAGCGCTCGAAGGTCGACTCGAAGCGGAGGACCTCGCCGAGGACCCCTTCGCCCAGGAGGCGGCGGAGCGTGAGCAGATCGGCGTCCCAGCGCCGGTTCTGGAAGACGAAGACGGGCGCACCGCTCCGCTCGGAGGCGGCGATGATCGCGTCCGCGTCGGCCGTGCTCGGTGCGAAGGGCTTGTCGATCACGACCGCGACTCCGGCCTCGAGCACTCGGACGGCCTGCTCCCGGTGCACCGACGGCGGCGAGGCGAGCACGACCAGCTCCGGCCGCTCGGCGAGCACCGCGTCGAGGTCGGGCACGATCCGGGCCTCGGGATGCGCGGCGGAGGCCGCGGCCCTCCGACCGGCGTCGCGGGTGGAGACGGCGACGACCTCGAAAGCGGGATCCGCCGCGAGGAACGGACCGTGGAAGACGCTACCCGCGAGCCCGAAGCCGACGATTCCGACCCGGATCACGAGGAGGCCCCCGGCACGTCGACCGCGCCGCCGAAGCGGCGGGAGCGGCCGGAGTAGTGCTCGATCGCGTCCCAGAGGTCGGTCCGCGTGAAGTCCGGCCAGAGCCGGTCGAGGAACACCATCTCGGCGTAGGCACTCTGCCAGAGCAGGAAGTTGCTGGTGCGCTGCTCGCCGGAGGAGCGCACGAAGAGGTCGACGTCCGGCATCTCGGGCACGTAGAGCGCCCGGGCGATCGTCTTCTCGGAGATGCCGGAGGGCTTGAGCCGCCCCGCCTGGACCTCGGCGGCGAGCCGCTGCACCGCGTCGGCGATCTCGGTGCGCCCGCCGTAGTTGACGCACATGGTGAGGGTGAGCACGTCGTTGTCCGCGGTCATCCGCTCGGCGAACTGCAGCTCGTTGATCACCGACGCCCACAGGCGCGGCTTCCGCCCGGCCCAGCGGATGCGCACGCCCCACTCGTTGAGCTGATCGCGGCGGCGGTGCAGCACGTCGCGGTTGAAGCCCATCAGGAAGCGCACCTCCTCGGGCGAGCGCTTCCAGTTCTCGGTCGAGAACGCGTAGACGCTGAGGTGCTTCACGCCGATCTGGATCGCTCCGGCCACGACGTCCAGCAGCGCCGTCTCGCCGCGCTTGTGCCCCTCGATCCTCGTCAGGCCGCGGGAGTTCGCCCAGCGGCCGTTCCCGTCCATCACGATGGCGACGTGCCCCGGAACGGCCTTCCGCGGGATCGCGGGCGGGTGGATCCCGGTCCAGTCGAGAGGGCGGTACGGCTCGGCGTCCTTGTGGGTGAAGGGCTTCATCGGGTGACGTGCTCCAGGGATCTCAGACCGCGTTCGAGGTGGAACTGCGTGTAGGCGGCGACCACTCCACTCGCCCGCGACCGCGTGGTCGGCTCGGTGGTCTCGGCGTGGGCCCAGTCTCCCGTGAGCAGCGCACCCAGCAGGACCACGACCTCCGGAGCGACCCGCGGTGCTCCGGGCGGCGTGCAGTCGGCGCAGACGACGCCTCCGAGCTGCACCACGACCGCGCCGTGGGGCCCGGGGGCGCCGCAGCGCGCGCAGTCCTCGAAGCTGGGCGCCCAGCCCGCGATCGAGAGCGCCCGCAGGAGGTAGGAGTCGAGCGTCAGCACCGGCTCGTGCTCGTGCTTCGAGAGCGAGCGCAGGGCCCCGACGAGCAGCAGGTACTGCTGCAGGGAGGCGTCCGCGTCGGTGAGGCGGTCCGCCGTCTCGACCATCGCGCTCGCCGCCGTGTAGCTGTCGTAATCGGCGGCGATCAGCGCACCGTAGGCGCCGAGCGACTCGGCCTGCGTGACGATGTCGAGGCTCCGGCCCTCGTAGAGCTGGAGGTCGGCGACCATGAACGGCTCGAGCCGCGAGCCGAACTTGGAGCCGGTCTTGCGCACGCCCTTCGCCACCGCGCGGATCTTGCCGTGGCTGCGCGAGAGCAGCGTCACGATGCGGTCGGCCTCGCCCAGCTTGTGCGTGCGGAGCACCACGGCTTCGTCGCGATAGGTGGGCATCCTCCGATTATCCCCCCGACCCCCGACACCCGGCTGGCAGCCCGGCCGGAGCAGGGCCCGCGCCGTGGAACGATGTCCGGGTGGCAGCCTCCCTCTTCGAGATCCCGGCCTGGGCCGACCTGCTCGCGATCGCCATCGGCTGCCTCCAGGGCGCGATGTTCGCGGGCGAGTTCCGCGACCGCCGGATCGACCTGCTCGGCGTCACGATCATCGGCACGGCCACCGGCCTCGGCGGCGGCGTGCTCCGCGATCTGCTGCTCCAGACGCCTCTGGTGGCCCTGCACACCGACGCGTACCTGATCGTCGCGGTGACCGCCTCCCTGCTCGGGATGCTGCTCCAGCACCTGCTGAACCGGGTCGACGGGACGATCACCGCCCTCGACGCGCTGACCCTCGGGCTCTTCGGCGCGATCGGCACCACGAAGGCCCTGTCGCTCGGCGTGCCGGAGGTGCCGGCCGTGTTCGTCGGCACCGTCTCGGCCGTCGGCGGATCCGTCGTCCGAGACATCCTGCTGAACCGGCCGATCGCGCTGATGCACGTCGGCTCGCTCTATGCGGTCGCCGCCTCGGTGGGCACCGGCGTCCTGGTCCTCACGCTGCGCTTCGGAGTGACGATCGACTTCGCCGCGCCGCTCGCGGTGGGCGTGACCACGGTCATCCGCCTGCTCGCGGTCCGCTACGGCTGGAGCCTGCCCGAGCAGCGCGCGCTCAGCGGGGTGCCGCGCCTGCGCTGGCGCCGCCGGACCTAGCGGCGGCCGACCCGGACGCAGGGAGCGGAGTCCCGCGCGGTCCGCGCACGGGAACGCCGGGGGAGCCGCGACGCATCACGGCTCCCCCGGCGGGGATCGGGCCCGATCAGGCGGAGGCGCCGGCCAGCTCGCGGACCGGGACCTCCTCGCGCAGGGCGCGGTTGACGGCCGAGACGATGGCCTTGAGGGAGGCGGTCGAGATGTCGGCGTCCACGCCGACGCCCCACAGGGTGCGGCCGTTCACCGTGCACTCGACGTACGAGGCGGCCAGCGCGTCGCCGCCGGCGCTGAGCGCGTGCTCGACGTAGTCGAGGACCCGGACCTCGACGCCCTGCTGCTCCAGCACGGCCTCGAAGGCGTTGATCGGGCCGTTGCCCCGCGAGCTGGCCGAGACGCGCTCGTCGCCCACCCGGAGGACCGCGTCCAGCGCGATGCTGCCGCCCAGATCGCTCGACGTGTTCGTGCGCAGCAGCTCGAAGCGGCCCCACTTCTCGTCGGCGCGCTCGGCGGGCGCGGGCAGGTACTCGTCCTGGAACACCGTCCAGATCTGCTCGCTCGTGACCTCGCCGCCCTCGGCGTCGGTCTTGGCCTGCACGACGCCCGAGAACTCGATCTGCAGTCGGCGCGGCAGGTCGAGCGCGTGGTCCGTCTTCAGCAGGTACGCGACTCCGCCCTTGCCGGACTGCGAGTTGACGCGGATGACCGCCTCGTAGGAGCGGCCCAGGTCCTTCGGGTCCACCGGCAGGTAGGGCACGGCCCAGGTGAGCTCGTCGACGCTGCGGCCGGTCCCCTCGGCCTCGGCGTGCATCGCCTCGAAGCCCTTCTTGATGGCGTCCTGGTGCGAGCCGCTGAAGGCGGTGAAGACCAGGTCGCCCGCCCAGGGGCTGCGCTCGGGCACGGGCAGCTGGTTGCAGTACTCGGCGGTGCGCTTGATGCCGTCCATGTCGCTGAAGTCGATCTGCGGGTCGATCCCCTGGGTGAACAGGTTCACGCCCAGCGCGACCAGGTCGACGTTGCCGGTGCGCTCGCCGTTGCCGAAGAGGCAGCCCTCGATCCGGTCCGCGCCGGCCAGGTAGCCCAGCTCGGCGGCCGCCACGGCCGTGCCGCGGTCGTTGTGGGGGTGCAGCGACAGCACGATGTTCTCGCGCTGCGCGAGGTTGCGGCTCATCCACTCGATCGAGTCGGCGTAGACGTTCGGGGTGGTCATCTCGACGGTGGCGGGCAGGTTCAGGATGACCTTGCGCTCGGGAGTCGGCTCGAAGACCTCGACGACCCGGTCGCAGATCTCGCGGGCGAAGTCGAGCTCGGTGCCGGTGTAGCTCTCGGGCGAGTACTCGTAGTAGACGGCCGTGCCGGGGACGGTCGACTCCATCTCGCGGCACTTGCGGGCGCCGGCCAGCGCGATGTCGATGATGCCCTGGCGGTCCTTGCGGAACACGACCTCGCGCTGCAGCACGCTCGTGGAGTTGTAGAGGTGCACGATCGCCTGGCGCGCGCCGCGGATCGACTCGTAGGTGCGCTCGATCAGGTGGTCGCGGGCCTGGGTCAGCACCTGGATGGTGACGTCCTCGGGGATCGCGCCCTCCTCGATGAGGCTGCGCACGAAGTCGAAGTCGGTCTGGCTCGCGCTCGGGAACCCGACCTCGATCTCCTTGTAGCCCATCCGGACCAGCAGATCGAACATGATGCGCTTGCGCTCGGGGCTCATCGGGTCGATGAGCGCCTGGTTGCCGTCGCGGAGGTCCACGGCGCACCAGCGGGGCGCGGTCGTGATGCGCTTCGACGGCCAGGTGCGGTCAGGCAGGTCCACGGCGATCAGCTCGTGGAAGGGACGGTACTTGCCGATCGGCATGGGCGACGGCTTCTGGTTGTTCAGCATGAGGTGCTCTCCCGGCGCAGTGGTGCGCACGTGTCTGTTCTCGCTCGTGACCGATCCCGCTCGCGTGCGGCTCCGCTGGTGGGCGGTGCCGGTCGGGCGGTCTCGCGGGGATCCGGATGCGGATCGACCTCGCGGGCGAGGGATGGTTCAGCCGACGACGGACTCCGCGACGAGGATGGCCTGAGGATCAGATCTCGTCGCGGCGGAGAAGGAGGAGCTGTCCGAAGCGCACCCGGTCAGGGTAGCACCGCCCCCGCGGCGCGTCACCCCGGCGTCCCGCTCTAGGAGACCAGGCCGTTCTCGTAGGCGTAGACCACCAGCTGCACGCGGTCGCGCAGGCCGAGCTTGCCGAGGGTGCGGCTGATGTGCGTCTTCACCGTCGCCTCGCTCAGGAACTCGGCGCGCGCGATCTCGGTGTTGCTCATCCCCCGCGCGGCCAGGTGGAAGATCTCGCGCTCGCGGTCGGTGAGGGTCGCGAAGGCGGGCGGGGTCTCGCGTCCGCTGCCCGCCGCTCCGAAGTGCTCGAAGAGCTCGCGGGTCGCGGAGGCGGCGACCACGGCGGTCCCCGCGTGCACGGTGCGGACGGAGGCGAGGAGGAAGCCGGGCTCCGTGTCCTTCAGGAGGAAGCCGCTCGCACCTGCCCGGATGGCGCGCGCGGCGGCCTCGTCGAGGTCGAAGGTGGTCAGCACGAGGATGCGCGGAGGCTCGACCCGCCGCTCCTGCGCGTCCGCGAGGATCCGCCGGGTCGACTCGATCCCATCGACGCCCGGCATCCGGATGTCCATCAGCACGACGTCGGGGGCCAGCCGCGCGACCAGCTCCGCGCCCTCCGCCCCGTCCGAGGCCTCGCCGACCACCTCGAGGTCGGGCTGCGAGCCGAGCAGCATGCGGATGCCGGCGCGGAAGAGGGCCTGGTCGTCGACGAGGACGAGGCGGATGGTGTCGGTCATGCGGGGCTGCCTCCGGAGGCGAGGGGTGGGGCGGTGCGGGCGAGGGACGGGGAGGAGGGCAGGCGCGCGTCGACGACGAAGTCGTCCCCGACCGGGCCGGCGGCGAGCACTCCCCCGACGAGCGCGGCGCGCTCGCGCATGCCGACCAGGCCGTGGCCCTCGCCCGGCAGGGAGTCGCGCTCGACGTCGGCGCACCGGGCGTTGCGCACGGTCAGGGCGAGCTCGCCGCCGTCCTGGCGCAGGGCGATGTCGAGCGGCGAGCCCGGGCGGCCGTGGCGGAGAGCGTTCGTGGTCGCCTCCTGGGCGATGCGGTACAGGGCCAGACCGACGGCGCGCGGCACCGCCTCCAGGTCGACGGCGAGCTCGGCGCGGACGGGGGCTCCGGCTCCGCCCACGCTGTCGAGGAGGGCCGGCAGGTCGCGGGCGCCGGGCTGCGGGCCGTCGCTCTGCGAGTGCCGCAGCTGGGCGAGGAGCACGCGCACGTCGCCGAGGGCGTCCCGGGCGACGGAGGAGATGGTGAGCAGCGCGGTGTCGGTCTGCTCGGGGCTGGTGGCGCCGAGGTAGCGCGCGCCGTCGGCCTGCGCGATCACGACGGCGAGGGAGTGGGCGACGACGTCGTGCATGTCGCGGGCGATCCGGTTGCGCTCCTCCACGGTGTCGAGCTCGCGCTGCGCCCGGGCGCGCTCCTGCTCGGCCTGCGCGCGCAGGGTCTGGCCCTCACGCGCCCGGCGGACCGACCGGGAGAGCAGTCCGATGGTCCAGGAGAGGCCGAGCGTCGCGAGGATCCCGCCGAAGGTGGCTCCGGCCGACAGGAGGCCGTCGTAGGCGCTCGCGACGAGGTCGAAGACGAGGACGAGGTAGACGACGGCGACCACAGCGCCGAGGACGGCCGACACCGCGCCCGCGATCCGCACCCGCCGCGACTCCGACGCGCCGGCGCCGAAGAGGACGGCCAGGATGGCCAGATCCGCGGGTCCGGGAGCGAGGCTCGCGCTCATCTGCAGGGCGGCGCCGGCCCAGGCGATCGAGAGGGCGAGGACCGGGGACCGCCGGTGCAGCACCAGCGCGACCGCGAGCACGCCCGCGACCAGCAGCTGCATCGCGCCGTCCACCCCGGCGAACGGGAGGCCGGCGACGAGGAGGAGCACCAGCGCCTGACCACCGGCGACCCCCACCGCGAACGGGTCCTGCGGCCCGGCGACCCGGGTCAGCAGCGCGTCGATCCGATCGCCCGCGAGGACCGGCGCCCGCAGCGCCTTGAGGTACACGAGGACCTTCGCCGCACCGAGCACGGAGGCGACCGCGAGGGCGACCAGGGCGAGGACGGCGAACTCCACGCGCGCCGGGAGCCCGGACGGATCGAGCGGGCCGGAGAGGCCGAGCGCGACGGTGACGCCGCCGATCCCGGCGAGGATCAGGCCGCCCGCGAGCGCCAGGGCACGGGTCCAGGGGCCCACCCGGCGGGTCGTCTGCCAGAGGACGACCAGGCCGACGAGCACCCCGTCGACGGGGACGCCGCCGAGCAGGACGCCTCCGTCGGCGAGCGCGCCGACCGCGACGAGCGAGGGGGCGAGCGCGGGCAGGAATCCCGCGACCGCGAGGGCCAGCGCGAGCACGAGGCCGCCGGCGATCCGCTCGGTCGGAGTGACCCCGGTGAGCCCGAGCAGCAGGTGGAGGGCGGCGAGCAGCGCCCCGGCGATCGGCAGGGCCGCCGGTCGGTCGAGGAGGGCGCGCATGAGGACCACGCTACGGGTCCGCGCGCCCGGGGGCGTCGTCCTGGAGGGTGACCGCGGTCGTCCTCCGGCGTCAGAAGCCCAGGCGCCCCAGCAGCTTCGGGTCGCGCTGCCACTCCTTGGCGACCTTCACCCGGATGGAGAGGAACACGCGACGGCCCAGCAGGCGCTCGATCTGCTCGCGGGAGACGGCTCCCACCTCGCGCAGACGCTGGCCGCCCTTGCCGATGATGATGCCCTTCTGGCTGTCGCGCTCCACGAAGACGTTGGCGTAGATGTCGATCAGCGAGCCGTCCTCGCGCTCGACCATGTCATCGAGCGTCACGGCGAGGGAGTGCGGCAGCTCGTCCGAGACGCCCTCGAGGGCGGCCTCGCGGATGAACTCGGCGATCCGCGAGGACAGGTCCTCGTCGGTCACCGCCTCCTCCGGGTAGAGGGCGGGCGAGACCGGCATCAGGCGCAGGAGCTCGACGGCCAGGACGTCCAGCTGCTCCTCGGTCACGGCCGAGATCGGCACGATCGTGTCCCACTCGCGCAGCTCCGAGACGGCGAGCAGCTGCTTCGCCACGGACTTTTTCGAGGAGAGGTCGACCTTCGAGACGATAGCGACCTTCCGAGCGCGCGGGAAGGAGTCGAGCTGCTCGTTGATGAAGCGGTCTCCCGGGCCGATCGGCTCGTCCGCGGGGAACAGCATCCCGATGACGTCGACGTCGCCGAGGGTCGAGGTGACGAGCGAGTTCAGCCGCTCGCCGAGGAGCGTGCGCGGCCGGTGGATGCCGGGGGTGTCGACGACGATCAGCTGGCCGTCGGTGCGGTGCACCACGCCGCGGATAGCGCGCCGCGTGGTCTGTGGCTTCGAGCTCGTGATGGCGATCTTCTCGCCGACGAGGGCGTTCGTGAGCGTCGACTTGCCCACGTTCGGGCGGCCGACGAAGGACACGAAGCCCGCCCGGTAGGGAGCGGCGGCGGGAGTGGTGTCGGTCATCGTGCGTCCTCGTGCTGATCGCCCGTGGCTCCGCGGGTGGGAGCCGTGCTCGGGCTGGGGGTGGTGGTGCCGCCGTCCGCGATGATCGCGACGGGGCCGGTGCCGGGCTCGCCGGCGGTGTCCAGATCGGGATCGCGGCGGACGATCACCGTGGAGATGGTCCCACGGCGCGGGTCCGCCTGCTCGGCCTCGAGCAGCACTCCGCCGATCCGCGCCGTCGCGCCGCGCTCGGGGAGGCGCCCGTAGGCCTTGGTCAGCAGTCCGCCGACCGAGTCGACGTCGTCGTCCTCGAGGTCGAGCTCGAACAGCTCGCCGAGCTCGTCCACCGGCAGGCGCGCCGAGACGCGGTAGACCCCGGGCGCCGTCTCCTCGAAGAGGTCGACCTCGCGGTCGTACTCGTCGGAGATGTCGCCGACGAGCTCCTCGATCAGGTCCTCGAGCGTCACCAGGCCCGCGATGCCGCCGTACTCGTCGACCACCATCGCGAGGTGGTTGGACTCGAGCTGCATCTGGCGGAGCAGCTCGTCGGCCTTCTTCGACTCGGGCACGAACAGCGCGGGGCGCGCGAGATCGGCGACCGTGTCGTCGTCGTCCGGCCGCTCGTAGGTGTGCCGGGCCACGTCGCGCAGGTAGAGCACGCCGAGGACGTCGTCGACGCCGTCGCCGATGACGGGGAGCCGGGAGATGCCGCGGCTCAGCAGGAGCCCCATGCCGGCGCCGACGGAGGAGGTCGCCTCGATCGTCACCATGTCGGTGCGGGGCACCATCACCTCGCGGACGAAGGTGTCGTTGAACTCGAAGATCGAGTGGATCAGCTCGCGGTCGTCCTGCTCGAGCACGTCCTGCTCGGTCGCCTCGTCGACCATGCTGAGCAGCTGCTCCTCGGAGGAGAACCCCGCCGAGCGCCCGGTCCCCGGCGTCACCCGGTTGCCGAGAGCCACGAGCCCGTGCGCGACCGGACCCAGCGCGAGCCGGAGCACGTGCACGAGCGAGGCGCTGGTGGACAGGACCGCACGCGCGTTCGCGCGCCCGACGCTGCGCGGGCTGGAGCCGACCAGGACGAACGAGACCGCCGCCATGATCAGGACCGCCAGCAGGAGCGCGAGCCAGAGCTGCGGGACCTCGACGACCAGCACCGTGGTGACGAACACCGCGGCCGTCGTCTCGGCCGCGATCCGCGAGAAGTTGACGACGTTGACGTGGGCGCTCATGTCGCCCGCGATCGCGCGGAGAGCGCGGGCGCTGCGGGAGTGCTGGGCCATGTCGAGCAGGTCGCTGCGCGAGAGGACGCCGAGGGCGGCGTCGGTCGCGGCGAACCAGCCGCCGACGGCGACGAGCGCGAGGGCGGCGATGAGGAGCTGGAGAGTGGGCACGGCGCGCTCTAGCGGCGTCGCTCGCTGATGTGGAAGCCGACCAGGATGTCGCGCTGGATGCCGAACATCTCGCGCTCCTCCTCCGGCTCGGCGTGATCGAAGCCGAGCAGGTGCAGGAGCCCGTGGGCGGTCAGCAGCTGCAGCTCGTCGAGCACGGAGTGGCCGGCCGACTCGGCCTGGGACTGCGCGACCTGCGGGCAGAGCACGATGTCGCCGAGGAGCCCCGCGGGGGTCTGCTCGTCCTCGGTCCCGGGACGCAGCTCGTCCATCGGGAAGCTGAGCACGTCGGTCGGCCCCGGCTCGTCCATCCACTGCACGTGCAGCTGCTCCATCGCGCCCTCGTCGACCAGCACGATCGCGAGCTCGGCGTCGGGGTGGACGTGGAGCGAGTCGAGCGCGTAGCCGGCGAGGCGCAGCAGGGCGGCCTCGTCGACGGGGACGCTCGACTCGTTGTTGATCTCGATGCTCACGGGGGCGGGCGGCCTGGCCGCGGCGCTCGGCGCGGTTCGCGAACTCCCGGGCCTGCTCGCGCTCGAAGTGCTGCGCCTGCTTCTGCTGGTCGTACTCGGTGTACGCGTCCACGATGCGGCCGACCAGGCTGTGGCGCACCACGTCCTCGCTGGTCAGGCGCGAGAAGTGGATGTCGTCGATGCCGTCGAGCACGCGCGTCACGAGGCGGAGTCCGCTCGCGCCGGTCGGCAGGTCGACCTGGGTGATGTCGCCGGTGACGACCATCTTGGAGCCGAAGCCGAGGCGGGTGAGGAACATCTTCATCTGCTCGGGCGTCGTGTTCTGCGCCTCGTCGAGCACGACGAACGAGTTGTTGAGCGTGCGCCCGCGCATGTAGGCGAGCGGTGCGACCTCGATCGTGCCGGCCGCGAGCAGCTTCGGGACGATCTCGGGGTCCATCATCTCGTTCAGCGCGTCGTAGAGCGGGCGCAGGTACGGGTCGATCTTGTCGGTGAGCGAGCCGGGCAGGTAGCCCAGCCGCTCCCCCGCCTCGACCGCCGGGCGGGTCAGGATGATCCGCTCGACCTCCTTGCGCTGCAGCGACTGCACGGCCTTCGCCATCGCCAGGTAGGTCTTGCCGGTTCCGGCCGGGCCGATGCCGAAGACGATGGTGTTCTGATCGACCGCGTCGACGTACTCGCGCTGCCCGAGCGTCTTGGGCCTCACGCTCCGTCCGCGTGCCGTGAGGATGGCCTGGCCGAACGCCTCGGCCGGGCTCACCGGCCCGCCGTTCTGCAGGATGCGGGCGGACTCGCGCACGCCCTCCGGGTCGAGATCGTGCCCGCTCGCGGTCATGCGCACCAGTTCTTCCACCAGGCGCGTCGCCGCGGCGACGGGCTCGCGCTCGCCGTCGAGCGTCACCTCGTTGCCGCGCACGTGCACCCGGACATCGGGGAATCGTCCTTCGACCGCTCGGATGAGGCGGTCCTGGGGTCCGAGGAGGCGCACCATCGCGACTCCGTCGACGGCGACGACGCGCCGCGTCGTCTCGGACGCGTCCGCGCCGGGGGCGGGACGCTCGTCGGGGCTCGCGCCCGTGTTCTCAACCGGTGGCAAGGGAGCCTTCCGTCTGGTGGCCGCCCAGGACGTGGGCGTGCACGTGGAACACGGTCTGGCCCGCCTCTTCGCCGGAGTTGAAGACGAGGCGGAACTGACCGTTGCTGTGGGCGTCGGCGAGCGACTGGGCGACCTGCACCATCTCGGCGAGCAGGGCGGGATCGGCGGCGGCGAGGGCGGCGACCGTGGCGTGCTCCTGGGTCTTCGGGAAGACGAGGAGGTGGACGGGCGCCTTCGGCTCGATGTCGGTGATCGCGAGGATGCGCTCGTTCTCGAACACCACATCGGCCGGGATCTCGCCCTGGACGATGCGCGTGAAGACGGTAGGTTCGCTCATGCACTCATCTTAAACGGGGCCCGTGCGCGACGGGCGCCGCGTTCGCCCACGGCACCCTGCTCCGGCGCCCCGAGGCGGCTGTGGAGGAGCGTCACCAGCGGCCCAGGCGGGCCGAGAGGACGGCGATGGCAGCGGGACCTGCGGTCGAGGTGCGCAGGACGGAGTCGCCGAGCGCGACGGCCTCGGCGCCCGCCTCCGCGAGCAGCCGCAGCTCCTCCGGAGCGATGCCGCCCTCGGGCCCGACGACGAGCACCAGGTCGCGTCCGTCCGGGACCACCTGGGAGAGCCGCGCCTGCGCCGAGGGCTCGAGGACCAGCACGCGGGACGTCGCGGCGCGCGCGACGAGACCGCGCACCTGCTCGAGCGGCGCGACCTCGGGCACCCGGGGGCGCAGCGACTGCTTGCTCGCCTCGCGCACGATGGCCCGCCAGCGCTCGCGCCCCTTCTCCTCCTTCGGGCCCGACCACCGCGAGATCGACCGCGCGGCCTGCCACGGGACGACCTCGTCCACCCCGAGCTCGGTCGCCGCCTGCACGGCGAGCTCGTCGCGGTCGCCCTTCGCGAGGGCCTGGACGAGGACAAGGCGCGGGGACGGAACCGGGGACTCCTGCACCGACTCCACGACGAGCACCACTCGCGCCGGCTCCGCGCTCTCGACGACCGCGGTCGCGACGAGTCCGCGCCCATCACCGACCCGGACGCTCTCGCCCGCGCGGATTCGGCTGACGGTCGCGGCGTGCCGTGCCTCCGCGCCGGTGAGCGCGAGCCGGCCCCCGACGACGAAGCCGCCGGAGTCCAGCGACTCGTCGATGTAGTGGTGCGCCACGGGCTCAGCCCAGGAAGCGGTCGCGGAGCTTGGAGAACAGGCCCTGCTGGAAGTGGGTCAGCGCGGGCTTCTGCGGCTTGTAGTGCTTCGCGAGCTCCTGGACCAGCTCCCGCTCGCGGTGGCCCAGCTTCGTCGGGGTGACGACCTGGATGCCGATGCGGAGGTCGCCGCGTCCGCTGCCCCGCAGGCGCGTGACTCCGCGTCCCTTGATCGTGACGATCTCGGTGCTCTGCGTGCCCGGCTTGATCTCGATCTCGATGTCGCCGTCGAGCGCCTTGAGCGACGCCGTGGAGCCGAGGATCGCGTCCGTCATCTGCACCTCGAGGGTGCAGAGCAGGTCGTCGCCGTTGCGGCTGAAGACGTCGTGGTGCTTGACCTTGATCTCGAGGTACAGGTCGCCGTTGGGGCCGCCGGCCGGGCCGACCTCGCCGCTGCCGGGCATCTGCAGGCGCAGGCCCGTGTCGACTCCCGCGGGGACGTCGACGGGGATGGTGCGGCGGGCGCGGACGCGTCCCTGGCCCTGGCAGGTGGAGCAGGGGGTCGCGATGACGGTGCCGTAGCCGCGGCAGGTGCCGCAGGGGCTCGCCGTCATCACGTTGCCCAGGAGCGAGCGGACCGTGCGCTGGATCTGGCCGGAGCCGTGGCAGATGTCGCAGGTCACCGGCGAGGTGCCGGGCTGGCAGCACGAGCCCTGGCACGTCTCGCAGAGCACCGCCGTGTCGACCTCGAGGTCGCGGTGGGTGCCGAAGATGACCTCGTCGAGCGAGACCTCCACGCGCAGCAGGGCGTCCTGGCCGCGCTCGCGGCGGGAGCGCGGCCCGCGGGACGAGCCCTGCGCGCCCTGCCCGAAGAAGGTCTCGAAGATGTCGCCGAACCCGCCGAAGCCCTGGCCGCCGCCGCCGAAGCCCTCCTGGGGCCCGCGGTCGTACTGCGCCCGCTGCTGGGCGTCGCTCAGGACGTCGTAGGCGTGCGTGACGAGCTTGAAGCGCTCGGAGGCGTCCGCGCTCGGGTTGACGTCGGGGTGCAGCTCGCGGGCGAGTCGGCGGTACGCCTTCTTGATCTCGTCGGCGGAGGCGTCGCGGTCGACGCCCAGCACTTCGTAGTGATCGGCCACAGGTGGCTTCGTCCTTCGTTCGTGGGTCGGTGGGCCGGGCACGGCGCACCGGGGGGATCCGGCGGGGGCCGGGAGGTCGGGCCTACTCCTCGCCGAGGAGGCGGGAGAGGTAGCGGGCGACGGCGCGCACCGCGGTGATGTTGCCGGAGTAGTCCATCCGGATCGGGCCGAGCACGCCCAGGCGCGAGACCTGGCCGCCCGCGGTGTTGTACCCGCTCGTGAGCACCGAGGTCTCCTGCAGCCCGAACGGCGCGTTCTCGCGGCCGATGCGCACCGAGATGCCCCGGGGGTCCGGCGTCATCTCGGCGAAGAGGCGCAGCAGCTCCACCTGCTCCTCTATCGCCTCGAGCACGGGATAGATGCTGCCCGAGAAGTCCTCCTCGGTGCGGACGAGGTTCGCGGCGCCGGCCATGACCAGGCGGTCCTGCCGGTTGGCGCCGACCTGCTCGAGCAGGGTCTGCACGATCGGCGTCAGCACGTGGCGCCGCTCGGGGCTGAAGCGCTCCGCGACGGAGCCGAGCGTCTCGGCCGCCTGCTGGAGCCCGAGGCCCAGCACGGCCGTGTTGAGCTTCGCGCGGATCTCGCCGAGGAGCGCGTCGTCCACGTCCTCCGGGGTCTCGAGCACGCGCTGATCGACCCGGCCGGTGTCGGTGATCAGCACCGACAGGAGGCGGCGGGGAGCGAGGGCGACGAGCTCCACGTGGCGCAGCCGTGCGGCTCCGAACGACGGGTACTGCACGAGCGCGACGCTGTTGGTGAGCTGCGACAGCAGGCGGACGGTCTTGACCAGCACCTCGTCGAGGTCCGGGCTCTGCCCGAGGAACGTCTCGATCGCCTGGCGCTGCGCGGAGGTGAGCGGGCGCAGGTCGGCGAGCTGGTCGACGAAGAGGCGGTAGCCCTTGTCGGTTGGCACGCGTCCGGAGGACGTGTGCGGAGCCGCGATCAGCTCCTCCTCCTCCAGCTGGGCCATCTCGTTGCGGATGGTGGCGGCCGAGACGCCGAACGCGTGGCGCTCGACGATCGACTTGGAGCCCACCGGCTCCCGGTTCGCCACGTAGTCCTGCACGATCACGCGCAGGACCTGGAGACCGCGCTCCGTGACCATACGACCGACCTCCCGCCGGACTCCGAGTGCCCGCGGGCACGACCGTCTGCGGCGCTGACGCCGCGCGGAGCCTGGCACTCCGCAACTCTGAGTGCCAATCATAACCGGGAGGCGGACCGCCCGGCGGGGTTGCGCGGGGATCGGCCGGGGTGCACTCCTGCAGGGCCGCGGGGAGGAGCCCCGTCATCCCCGAGGAGGAGGTCCCGCGCGGCCCGGTGCGCAGGGAGTCGCCGCATGCCACGATGGACGCCGAGCGCACGGGGGACGCCCGTCGCCGCCGCCGGAACGGAGACCATCATGTCGGCCACCCCTCCCCCGCCCCCCGTCTACGGGACCC
>NZ_PSVQ01000032.1:0-18550 GCF_002932395.1 Rathayibacter sp. AY1D9 | reverse complement strand
TGCGTGACGATCGCCCAGGTCTTCTCGTCCGCCGCTGAACCCGGCGGACGAGAAGACCTGGGCGATCGTCACGCACGTGACCGGCATCTTCTTCAGCTTCCTGCCCTCGCTGATCGTCTTCCTGGTCTTCAAGGGGCGCGGACCGTTCCTCGAGGCGCACGCCAAGACGGCCCTCAACTTCCACCTGACGACGCTGATCGCCTACGTCGCCGGGACGATCCTGTCCTTCGTCCTCGTCGGCTTCATCGTGTTCCTGGTCGTGCCGATCCTGGTGATCGTCTTCGCGATCATCGCCTCGGTGCGCGCCAGCGCGGGCGAGTACTACACGTACCCGCTCAGCATCCCGTTCTTCAAGTAGCCGCGGCACCGGGGCGGCCGTGCGTCGCCCGCCCCGGGATCCGGCCTCAGCCGTCGGTGAGGCGGCGCACGACCGCGTCGGCCAGCAGACGGCCGCGCAGGGTCAGCACGATCAGGCCGCCGAGCGCCGCCCGGCCGTCGACGAGGCCGTCGGCGATGAGCCCCGCCACCTCGCTGCGCCGATCGGCGTCGATCGCGTCGATGGGCAGCCCGTCCGCCAGGCGCGAGCGCAGCAGCACGTCCTCCACACGCCGCGTGCCCGCGTCGAGCGTCTCCCGCCCGGCAGCGGGCGAGACCCCGGTGCTCAGCCGGTCGGCGTAGGCCGCCGGGTGCTTCACGTTCCACCAGCGCACGCCTCCGACGTGGCTGTGCGCGCCGGGACCGACGCCCCACCAGTCGTGGCCGAGCCAGTACGAGAGGTTGTGCCGGGAGCGGTGGGCTGCGTCGCGCGCCCAGTTGCTGACTTCGTACCAGGAGTACCCGGCAGCGGCCAGGCGCGCGTCGGCGAGTTCGTACATGTCGGCCGTGAGGTCGTCGTCCGGGGTCGCGACCTCGCCGCGGCGGATCTGACGGGCGAGCTTCGTGCCGTCCTCCACGATCAGGGCGTAGGCCGAGAGGTGGTCCGGCCGGTTGGCGAGCGCGGAGTCGAGCGACCGCTCCCAGTCCGCGAGGGACTCCCCCGGCGTGCCGTAGATGAGGTCGAGGCTGACCTGCAGGCCTGCCTCCCGCGCCCACTCGACCACGAGCGGGACCCGCTCCGGGTCGTGGGTGCGCTCGAGCGTGGCGAGGACGTGCGGCACGGCCGACTGCATCCCGAAGCTGACGCGGGTGAAGCCCGCCTCGGCCAGCGCGCGGAGGTAGGCGGCGTCGACGGAGTCCGGGTTCGCCTCGGTGGTGATCTCGGCGTCGGGCGCGACCCCGAAGTGGGTGCGGAGGCCGTCCAGCATCCGCACCAGGTCGCCGGCGGGCAGGAGGGTGGGCGTCCCGCCGCCGAAGAAGACCGTGCGGGCGGGGCGCCGGGGCAGGCCCGCGCGCTCGAGCACCTCGGCACCGAGAGCCATCTCGGTGATCGCCTCGTCGGCGTAGTCCTGCTGCTTCGCCCCGCGGAGCTCGGTCGCCGTGTAGGTGTTGAAGTCGCAGTACCCGCAGCGGACCCGGCAAAACGGCACGTGCACGTAGAGGCCGAGGTCGCGCTGCTCCACGCCGTCGACGACGGATGCGGGCAGTCCGCCGTCGAGCGGAGCAGGATCGGCGATCGGGAGGGCGCTCCCCACGTCAGCTGACGCGCGCCGGCAGCAGCGCGCGCAGGTACTTGGCGACCTGGCGCTTCTGCACGGCGCGCAGCACCGGCGCGCCCAGGCGGTAGAGGCGGGTGGAGGGTCGCGAGAAGACCCGGATGACGAGCCAGACCGAGTCGTCCGCGCGCTTCTCGACGACGAAGGACTCCTCGCCGCTCTCGGGGTGGCCCTCGAGGGTGCCGTAGGCGAAGCCGACCTGGTCGGGCTCGTCGACGACGTAGACCACGCGGACCGGGGCGTCGAAGACGCGGCCGAGCAGGGTCACGCGGAGCACGGCGGTCACGCCGGCGGTGATGTAGGGGGTGCCGTCGGGAGCGAAGTGCTCCTCCGTCGGCCGGCTGACGAGGTCGATCGGGGTGCCCGCGGCGTCGAAATTGACGCCGGTGTACTGCACGCCGCTGCCGCTGGTGATGTCGGTCACCTCGATGCCGCTGCCGCGCTGCACGCCCCAGGTCATCAGGGAGGCGGTGGTGATGGCGAAGCGCTCGTCGCCCGAGCCGAGACGGGCCTCGAAGCGCTCGGCCGTGAAGCCGTCCGGCGGGTACTCGAGCAGGTCGGGTGCCAGAGTGCCGCCGACCGCCGCGTAGGTGACCTGCGGCTGGCCCTCGAAGTTGGAGCGGCGGATGCTCACGTCCCGACCTTCTTCCCGGACTCCTCGAGCGCGGCGCGCGTCGAGTCCGCGTGCCGGGTGGTGCTGTCCATCCGACCCAGCGTATCCGACCGTCGGCGTCCCGAGCCGGGAACGACCGAGGGCCCTCCCCTGCCGGAGCGGGAGGAGGGCCCTCGTCGTGGTGCGGGTCGGGTCAGCTGCAGGGAGTCAGCTTCGCGACGGCGTCGGACAGGGTGCCGGTGCCGCCGAGGAGGACGACGCTCGTCGCTCCGCCGGCCTTGATGTCCTGCAGCACCTTGACCGGCACGCAGGTCGGGGGCACGGCGAAGAGGGGGCTCCCCGTAAGCCCGGCGGCCGCGGCTCCCGCCAGGGCGTCGGGGAAGTTCTCTCCGGTGGCCAGGAACACGGTCTTCGACCCGCGGGGGAAGGCCGCCCGGTTGAGCTGCTCCGAGGTGTCGTAGCGGTCGACCCCGCCGATGCGGTTGACGACCGGTCCGGCCGGCACCGTGAGGGAGTTCTGGATGCCGGCGCTGACCGACAGCTCGGATCCCGCGATGGTGAGCACCGGAGGCCGGAGCCGCGTCAGGATCCCGACAGTGGTCGGGTCGGCCGCCGGGAGGCCGCCGTTCACGAGGACGACGGGGGCGGAGTTCTTGCCCGCGGCGGCGGTGGCGCTGAGCGCGTCGGGGAACTTCTCGCCGGTCGCGAGCCAGGCCCCCTTCGGCGAGGTGCCGAAGGCGCTCTCGATGATCTTCCGCGACGTGTCGTAGCGGTCGGTGCCTCCGAGGCGGAAGACCCTCCCGTTCGCGTACTGGCCGAGGTCGGTCGCGAGGGCGTCGCTGACGCTGAGGTCGGAGCCGACGACGACGATCCGCTGGGGCTTGAGACGGGTGAGCTCGTCCCGCACGACCTGGCTCACAGAGTCGCGGTCGACCAGGAGGAGCGGGCCGCCCTGCTTCGCGGCGGCGGGACCGGCGCTGAGCGCGTCCGGGAAGTTCGCGCCGGTGGCGATGTAGACGACGGGGACGCCGGGGGTGTCGAAGGTCGCCTTCGAGATCTCGACGGCGGTGCCCTGGCGATCGGTGCCCGCGAGGCGGGTCACCGTCGGACCGTTGCCAGGGGTCGGCCCGGTGGTCGGCGGAGTCGTCGACGCGACGACCCTGAGGGGCACCCGGACGACGAAGGCGGAGCCCGCCGGCTGCTCGACACCGCGGCCGGCTCCCGTGACGCGGATGGAGGGAGCGCCCGTGAGCGAAGTGTCGCCGAAGTTCTGGTACCGGTCGTAGAAGTCCTGGTTCGGCTTCACCGCGACCGACGAGCCGTCGTCGAGGACCTTAGCGGGGGCGGTGAGCGCCGGGGTGCCGTCCGTTCCGACGGTGGCCCGGACGGAGGTGCCGAAGAAGCCGGGCACGCCCGTCTCGACGACGACGACGTCGCCGGCGCCCGCGTCGGTCAGGCTGCCGCCGCCGGCCCAGAAGACGCCGTCGTGGCGGGTCGAGCTCGGAGTGGTCGCGGACAGGTCGACCACGGCCGCGTCCTCGCCGCTCGCCGGAGCGACGGTCAGGCCGGCGGTGACGCTGAGGTCGAAGCCCGTCGTGGACTCGAGCGCCGGGGGGACGTAGGCGTCGTCCGCCTGCGGCGCCTCCGCGGTGAGGTCGAGCCTCACCGCGGGCTGCTCGAACGAGCCCACCGTGCGCTCGAGCGGGATCTCGATGGTGTTGGCGGCGGCGTCTACAGCCGAGGAGCCCGACACGAAGTCGGCATCGCTGGTGCTGAGGCGCCAGTCCACGGTCTCGTACCCCGGGTGCGACCACTCCGTGAACCCGGCGGACGCGCTCGCGGCCGGGAGCTCGACGGTGATGGTCTCCGCGTCGGAGGAGACGGACAGGCCCTTCGCGACGCCGAACTGGTCGATGTCCTTCCAGACGAAGGGCGCGGGCGACGCCTGCACCTCACGACTCGCGGCTGATGCGGGTGCGGCGGCGACGAGCGATCCCGCCGTCACCGCTGCGACGCCCAGCAGCGCCGCCCCCGATCTGATCCAGTGCTTCCTCGTGCGTGCAGAGTCCACGGGCTTCCCCCTTGATCGTGATGAGAGGGCCGACCGTCGACGCTCCAGCCCCCGAGCGGATCGTCCTCGATCCGCAGCCGCGTCCAGCGCTCGAAAGCTACCTGGGAAGTGATCGGCGCCGCAATGGCCCCTCACCGCAGGTCCCCTCTCGGGGGGTGCGCCTCCGCTGGAGGAGTCCTACTTCTTGTCCTTGGTCTCGACGTCGCCCGAGAGCGCGGCGATGAACGCCTCCTGGGGGACCTCGACGCGGCCGACCATCTTCATCCGCTTCTTGCCCTCCTTCTGCTTCTCGAGGAGCTTGCGCTTGCGGGTGATGTCGCCGCCGTAGCACTTGGCCAGGACGTCCTTGCGCATCGCGCTGATCGACTCGCGGGCGATGATCCGGGCGCCGATGGCGGCCTGGATCGGCACCTCGAACTGCTGACGCGGGATCAGCTTGCGCAGGCGCCCCGTCATCAGCACGCCGTAGGCGTAGGCCTTCTCCCGGTGCACGATCGCGCTGAACGCGTCGACCTGCTCGCCCTGCAGCAGGATGTCGACCTTCACGAGGTCGGCCTCCTGCGAGCCGGCGGGCTCGTAGTCGAGCGAGGCGTAGCCGGCGGTCTTGGACTTGAGGTTGTCGAAGAAGTCGAAGACGATCTCGCCGAGGGGCATGTGGTAGCGGATCTCGACCCGGTCCTCGCCCAGGTACTCCATGCCGATCAGGGTCCCGCGGCGGCTCTGGCAGAGCTCCATGATCGTGCCGACGTAGTCCTTCGGCGCGAGGATCGCGGCCTTGACGATCGGCTCCGTGACAGCGGCGATCTTCCCGACGGGGAACTCGCTCGGGTTCGTGACGGTGACGGTCTTCTTGTCCTCCGTCGAGACCTCGTAGATGACCGAGGGCGCCGTCGTGATGAGGTCGAGACCGAACTCGCGCTGCAGGCGCTCGGTGATGATCTCGAGGTGCAGGAGGCCGAGGAACCCGCAGCGGAAGCCGAAGCCGAGCGCCACCGACGTCTCGG
The DNA here is from genome assembly GCF_002932395.1 of Rathayibacter sp. AY1D9. Classification (NCBI taxonomy): domain Bacteria; kingdom Bacillati; phylum Actinomycetota; class Actinomycetes; order Micrococcales; family Microbacteriaceae; genus Rathayibacter; species Rathayibacter sp. AY1D9. The sequence goes on along the minus strand of NZ_PSVQ01000032.1, from coordinate 13,210 downwards.
GCTCGTAGACGAGCGCCGCGTCCGAGAGCTTGAGCTTGTCGAGCGCCTCGCGCAGGTCCGGGTAGTCGCTGCCGTCGATCGGGTACAGGCCCGAGAAGACCATCGGGAGCGGCTCGGTGTAGCCGGGCAGCGCCTGCGTCGCGGGCTTCGACGCCGTGGTGACGGTGTCGCCGACCTTCGACTGGCGCACGTCCTTCACACCGGTGATCAGGTAGCCCACCTCGCCGACCGCGAGACCCTGCGTCGCGACGGGCTCGGGGCTCGACACGCCGATCTCGAGGATCTCGTGCGTGGCGCGGGTCGACATCATCTGGATCTTCTCGCGCGGCGAGAGCTTGCCGTCGATCATCCGGACGTAGGTGACGACCCCGCGGTAGGCGTCGTACACGGAGTCGAAGATCATGGCGCGCGCAGGGGCGGAGGGGTCGCCGACGGGCGGCGGGATGAGCTCGGTGACGCGGTCGAGCAGCGCCTCGACGCCCATGCCGGTCTTGCCGGAGACGCGGAGGACGTCGTCCGGGTCGCCGCCGATGAGGCTCGCGAGCTCCTTCGCGTACTTCTCGGGGTCCGCGGCCGGCAGGTCGATCTTGTTCAGGACAGGGATGATCGTGAGGTCGTTCTCGAGCGCGAGGTAGAGGTTCGCGAGCGTCTGGGCCTCGATGCCCTGCGCCGCGTCGACCAGGAGGATCGCGCCCTCGCAGGCCGCCAGCGAGCGGCTGACCTCGTAGGAGAAGTCGACGTGCCCCGGAGTGTCGATCATGTTCAGGGCGAACGTGCGCCCGTCGCGCTCCCACGGCATCCGCACGGCCTGCGACTTGATCGTGATGCCGCGCTCGCGCTCGATGTCCATGCGGTCGAGGTACTGCGCGCGCATCGCCCGGTCCTCGACGACACCCGTGATGCCGAGCATCCGGTCGGCGAGGGTGGACTTGCCGTGGTCGATGTGGGCGATGATGCAGAAGTTGCGGATGGACGCCGGATCGGTCGCGGCGGGCTCGAGCCCGGAGTGTGCACGTGGAGACATCGTGGGACCAGTGTCCCATGCCCGGCGGCGGAGGCCGGGACCGGCGGCTACAGATCGAGTCCGTAGGTGCGGGTGGGCTCGACGCCGGGCGGGTTCTCCCGCTCGCCGAGGCGGACGAAGCCCATGCTCTCGTAGAGGGCGTGCGCGGTGGTCATCAGCGTGCCGCTGTTCATCACGACCCGCTGGAGGCCCCGCTCGGCGGCGAGCATCACGACGAACTCGGTGAGCAGCCGCCCGAGACCCCGCCCGCGTGCCTCCGGGGCGACGGCGAGCAGCCGCCAGTCCAGCTCGCCGGGGCGGCCGAGCTCGTACAGGTTCGCGCCCGGGCGCGCAGTGGTGACCGTCGCGAGGATCCGCCCGTCGCCCTCGACGGCGACCCAGACCTCGCCCTCGACGTCGTGCCGGGCGACCGCGGCGACGTCGGCGGCGTACTCCTCCCCCAGCTCGTAGTCGTGGGCGTAGGCGGCGAGCCGCAGGCGCGAGACCTCGTCGTACTCCTGGGCCCGGACGCGCCGGACCAGCACCTCGGCGGCGCTCATCCGCGCACCGGGGCCGGGAGGGCGCGCAGCCCGTGCTCGAGCGCGGCGGGATCCGCGGCGAGGCAGACGCGGATCCAGCCCTCGCCGGTGCGGCCGAAGGCGCTGCCGGGTGCGACGGCGACGAGGGTCTCGAGGAGGAAGGACTCGACCCACGAGGCGACGTCCCCTCCGGTCGCGTGCGCCATGTCGATCCACAGGTAGAACGCGCCCTCGGGCTCGCGGTAGGCGATCCCCCGCTCGTCGAGCACGCCCGTCGCGAGCCGCAGGTTGGCGAGGTAGTGGTCGGAGGCGGCGGCCACCGCGTCCTGCGGCCCGGTCAGAGCGGCGAGGGCGGCGCGCTGGTCCGGAGTGGCGACGCAGCTGATCGCCGCCTCCTGCACCGTGACCATGATCGACGTGAAGCCGGGAGGCGTCACGAGGTAGCCGACGCGGACGCCGGTCATCGCGTAGGTCTTCGAGAAGGAGAAGACGCTGAGGACGCGGTCGGCGTCGTCCCCGCGCTCCTGCGCGATCGCCGCGAGGCTCACGTGCGGGCGCCCGTAGGTGAAGTACTCGTAGACCTCGTCGCTGAGCACCCACAGGTCGTGGCGCCGGGCGATGTCGAGCAGGCGCTCGAGGACCTCCCTCGGGAACACCACGCCGAGCGGGTTGGACGGGCTGTTGACGATCAGGACGCGGGTCCGGTCGGTGATCAGGCGCTCGACTTCCTCGGGATCGGGGAGGAAGGCGTTCTCGGCGCGCAGCGTGTACGGCACGGGGACGGCGCCGATGGTCCGCGCGTTGGTGGTGAAGACGGTGTAGCCCGGGTCGGGGATGAGCACCTCGTCGCCGGGCCCGAGCAGGAGCGTCATCGCCTGGTGCAGCGCCTGCGTGGCGCCGACGGTCACCCACACCTGCTCGACGTCGGCCTCGATGCCGTTGTCACGCGCCAGCTTCTCCACGATGGCCCGCCGGAGCTCGGGGACGCCGCCGTTGGGCCCGTAGCGGGTGTCGTCGGCCGCCCACGCCGCCCGAGCCGCCTCGATGATGTGCGGCGCGGTCGGCACGTCGGGCTCGCCCACCGCGAGGAGGGTGACTCCATCGAGCCGCAGCGCGATCTCGAACAGGTGGCGGATGCCCGAGGGCGGCACCGCGGAGAGGTGATCGGCGAGACGGGGCACCGGCGTCACGTTACCGGCGGGCCCGGACCGCGAGACGCCACGGCGGTCCGCCTCCCCCGGCGTGTCGCCCCGGCGGCCCCGACCCGGACGGCGCCGCACCCGCGGGCGCGGCGCGGTTGAAGGGTGACGACGGGTGCGCTAAAGTTCCTTGTTGGCTTGCGCTCCCCCTCCGGACACCCGGCAGGCGTGGAGTGATCAGAAGCCGGCGACCTCCAGTCGCACCGCAGGGCGTTCAGACCCCCGCGGAAGGGGCACTCCGTCGAGTAGCCGGCTGCACACACGCACATCCGAGAAGAAGGTAATCCACGTGGCAAACATCAAGTCGCAGATCAAGCGCAACCTCACCAACAAGAAGGCGAACGAGCGCAACAAGGCCGTCAAGAGCGAGCTGAAGACCGCCATCCGCTCGGTCCACACCGCCATCGCCGCCGGCGACACCGAGAAGGCCGGCACCGCCCTCGCCTTCGCCGCCAAGAAGCTCGACAAGGCCGCCAGCAAGGGCGTCATCCACAAGAACCAGGCCGCGAACCGCAAGTCGGCCATCGCGAAGCAGGTCGCCGCGCTGTAGTACTGCGCGAAGCTGCAACGACGAAGGGTCCGGCCTCTGGCCGGGCCCTTCGTCGTTTCCGCTTCGCGGTCGACGGGCTCCTCGTGCCTCGTCGCCCGTCGCGCAGTCGGCTTCCGCGCTTGGTTGCGGTGGGAGGAGCGGGTTTCGTTCCGGGTACGACGATCCGCTCGCACGCGGATCGCCGGTGACCCTACGAAGGCATCGTCCGGCTCTCGATCGGCTGCGGCCCGGTCGGCTACCGCGGAGGGTCGCGGGGGGAGGCGCGGAGAGCGTTTCGGGGTACGACGATCCGCTGACACGCGGATCGCCGGTGAGCTGTGCCGTCTTCGACGGGCTCCTCGTTCCTCGTCGGCCGTCGCGCGGTCGGCATGCAGGGGTGGTCGCGGTGGGAGAAGCGGGAAGCGCTCCGGGTACGACGATCCGCTCGCACGCGGATCGCCGGTGACCCGCACCGATCTCGACGAGCTCCTCGTGCCTCGTCGCCCGTCGCGCAGTCGGCTTCCGCGCATGGTTGCGGTGGGAGGAGCGGGTTCCGTTCCGGGTACGACGATCCGCTGACACGCGGGTCGCCGGTGACCCTGCGAGGTCGTTGTCCGACTCTTCGTCGGCCGCGGTGCGAGCCTGCGAGCGGAGGTGAACCCTTCGCTGCTGGTCGAGCAGCCGCGGAGCGGCGTATCGAGACCCGCCGGGGACGAGGTCGGTGCGGATCGCGGGAGCAGGGCCTTTCGGGCGGGTCAGAGGCCCCGGGCGGAGACGACGGAGACCATGCGCTCGAGGGCGTAGACGGGGTCGCGGGTGGCGCCCTTCACGTTCGCGTCGGCGTCGGCGACCGTCAGGATCGCGGTGCCGAGGCCCTCGCCGGTCCAGCCCTGCAGGTCGCGCCGGGCCCGGTCCACCTGCCACGGAGCGAGGCCCAGACGCGAGGCGACCTGGCCCGAGCCCTCGCGCGAGCCGGCGACCTTCGCCATGGTCCGCAGCTTGCTCGCGAACGCGGCGACGATCGGTACCGGGTCGGCACCGGAGGCGAGGGCGTGGCGGAGCCCGAGCAGCGCCTCGCCGTGACGGCCCGCGATCGCCGAGTCGGCGACGGTGAAGGCCGTGGTCTCGACGCGGCCGCCGTAGTACTTCGCGACGGTCGCCTCGGTGATCTCGCCGGTGACGTCGGACAGCAGCTGCTGGCACGCCGACGCGAGCTCGTCGAGGTCGTCGGAGAAGGCAGACACCAGGGCTCGGACGGCACCGGTGGTCGCCGTGCGGCCGGCGGTGCGGAACTCGGCGATCGCGAAGTCGACCTTGTCGCTCTCGCGCTTGAGCTCGGCGCAGACGATCTCGATGCCGCCGCCCGTGCCCGAGCGGATGGCGTCGAGGAGCTTCTTGCCCCGGTTACCGCCGCCGTGGCGGAGCACCAGGGTCGCCCCGTCCGCGGGCGCCGAGAGGTAGTCGAGGGTCTCGAGGAGGAACGCGTCCGTGCACTTCTCGACGTTCGAGACGCGGATGAAGCGGGGCTCATCGAAGAGGGACGGGCTCGCGAGCGTCAGCAGCTCCCCCGGCGCGTAGCCGCCGGCGTCGATGTCGCTGACCTCGAGGCTCGGATCCTCGGCCCGGAGGAACTCACGGAGGAAGCGCAGCGCGCGGTCGGCGAGGAACTGCTCCGGGCCGGTGATCAGCACGATCGGCGCCGGCCGGGTCTGGTTCCAGGCGAGCTGCGGGATCGCCGCCTTCGAGGGCGCTGCCTTCGCGCGCGCCGGGGCCCTGCCTGCCATGCCGTGTCCTTCCGTGCCGCGCCCGTCCGAGCGCCCTCCACCCTACGGCCCGCTCACGGCGCCCCGAGGCCGCCGCGGGAGCCGTCGCGCCGCTCACCCAGACCGCGATCCCGTCGCTGCGGGACGCGAGCACGACCGTACCCTCGACATCCGACCTCAGCGCCTCGACCCCGCGCTCGGCCAGCAGAGCGAGGAGCGACGGATTCGGATGACCGTAGTCGTTCTCCGCCCCGACGGAGATCAGCCCGACGCTCGCGCCGAGCGCGTCGTAGAGGGCGGGCGACTGGTCGGCGGAGCCGTGATGCGCGACCTTGACGACGTCGACCCGGCCGACCGGCAGCCGGGAGACGCGCCCCTGCTCCTGCTCGCCGAGGTCGCCCAGGAGCGCGACGGAGAGCGGGCCGCCGCGGGCGTCCGGGCCGATGTCGACCCGGAGGGTCACGCTCGCCTCGTTCCCCCGCAGCGCGCTCCGCCGCTCCGGCCACTCGACCCGCCAGCGCAGCGAGCCGAGCGCGCCGCTGTCGCCGCGGACCGCCTCCTGCACGGCGACCCCCGCGCCGGTGAGCGCCGCCCGGTCGCGCTCGTCGTCGCGGCCCGCGGCGGGCCCGACGAGCGCGGCGTCGGTCCGTCCGAGGACGGCCTGGAGCCCGCCGACGTGGTCGAGGTCGTAGTGAGTGAGCACCAGCAGCGGGATCCGGTCCACTCCCATCAGGCGGAGGCAGGCCTCGAGCGGTGCGGGCTCGGGCCCCGTGTCGACGAGCAGCACGCCCGCGTCTCCGCGGAGGAGGACCGCGTCGCCCTGCCCGACGTCGCACATCGCGACACGCCAGTCCTCGGGAACCGAGGCGGCGCGGAGGAGCGGCGTGGCGACGGTGGTGCCGCCGGCGGCGGCGATCGCGCACGCCAGCCCGACGGCGGCGACCCGGCGCACCCGCGCGAGCCGCGGCGACTGCGTGACCAGCACGAGGGCGAGCAGGGTCAGCACGGTGAGCGTGAGCGCTCCTCCTACTCCGGGCCACCAGGCGATCCTCGGGGCGGGCCACGAGTCGACGGCGCGGGCGATCGAGGCGATCCACCAGGCGGGGACGGCGGCGAGCCGGATCGCAGCGTCGGCGGCTCCGGGCCACCAGGGGGCGAGCAGGCAGCCGATGAGCCCGAGCCCGGTCGCGGCGGGTGCCGCGGGCTCGGCGAGCAGGTTGGCGAGCACTCCGTACACCGGCACCGACGGGTCCACGAGCAGCAGCACGGGCTGGCAGGCGAGCTGCGCCGCGGTCGGCACCGCGAGCAGCAGGGCGAGAGGCCGGGGCAGCACTCGACCGAGAGCGCCCGCGATCGGCTCGGCGAGCAGCAGGAGTCCGGCGGTGGCGAGGACGGACAGCACGAAGCCGAGCCTCCCCGCGATCGAGGGGTCGGCGGCCACGAGCACGACGACGGTCGCGAGCAGGGCGGGCACGGCCGCTCCGGAGCGACGCCCGAGCCGCGCGAGGAGGACCACCGTCGCCATCACGGCGGCCCGCACCACGCTCGGCTCGGGGGTCACCAGCACCACGAAGCCGGCGAGCAGGGCGAGGGCGGCGACGGTCCGGAGGCGGCGCCCGGCGCCGAGGAGCGCCGCGATCGTCCAGCCGGCGACCACCACCACGGCGCAGTTGGCGCCCGAGACGGCGGTCAGGTGGGTGAGCGACGCGGTGCGCATCGCCTCCTCGAGCCCCGCGTCGAGCGCGGACGTGTCGCCGGTCGCGAGGCCCGGCAGCAGCCCCGCCACGTCGCCGCCGACCAGCGCCGCGCGTTCGAGGAAGCGCGAGCGCAGCACCTCCGCGACGGCCGCCGCTCCCCCGGGACCGCGCCGGTCCTGAACGGACGCCGCCCTCAGCATCGTCGCCTCGCCGACAGACGCCTCCTGCGCCGCAGCACGCGCCTCCAGGTCGAGCTCGGCGCCCACGGGCAGACGACCGCCGGGATCGGCGAGCAGCACGCGGACGGGGGCCGCGGTCGACGCGTCTCCTACCCGCAGCGCCGTCGCGTCGAACCACACTCCCCCGGTCGCGAGCGGTCGGGCACCCGTGTCGACGCGCACGGTGACCGGAGTGAGGGCGCGATCCTCCTGGGCCTCCCGCAGCGACGCCGGGTGGCCACCGGGCGCCGCAGCGACGACGGAGGTGAGGGCCAGGACGGCACCCGCGCCCGCGACGAGCACCGCTCCGACCAGCCGCCCGCCGAGACCGCGCCGGAGCAGGACGCACGCCGCCCCGAGGAGCACCCAGCCCGCGGCGCACCACGAGAGGCCCCCGTCGAGCACTGCCGCGACCGGCAGCATCCCGGCCGCCCACGCGGTGGTCCACGCGGCCGCCGCTGCCGGCAGGAGCCGCAGGTCCGCCGCCCGCACGCTCCTCACGGCGCGACCTGGTCGCGGAACGCGGCGAGCGTCTTCTCGCCGATCCCGGGGACCTCGAGCAGCTGATCGACGGAGGAGAACGGGCCGTTCGCCTCCCGGTGGGCGACGATCTTCTTCGCGGTCGCCGGGCCGATCTCGGGCAGCTCCTCCAGCTGGGCGGCCGTCGCCGTGCTCAGGCTCAGCACGGATCCGGCGGCGGCGGCCCCTCCCGGAGCGGATCCGCCCGGAGCCGCTCCCGCCGCGGCCGGCGCCGCTCCCACGGCCGGCACGACGATCTGCTCGCCGTCGACGAGCCTCCGGGCCAGGTTGACCGCCGCGCGCTCCGCCGACTCCTGGAACCCTCCGGCGGCGGCGACCGCGTCCGCCACCCGCGCCTCCGGCGACAGGACATACAGCCCCGGAGAGGCGACCTCCCCGGCCACGTGCACGTACAGCGACTCGACCACCGCAGCAGCGGGCACGCTCGTCGACACGGCGGGCTCCAGGACCCGCTCATGACCGCTCGACCGTGCTCCCGCGAGCAGCACCGCGACCACCGCGGCGCCGATGACGAGCACGACCGCCGCTCCCACTCCCACGCGCCAGCGCGGGCGGGCGCGCCGAGGCCGCAGCAGCGCCGTCAGCTGCTCGTCGTCCGTCCCGCTGGTCTCTGGCATCCGCCGACGGTAGGACCCACGTCCCCGCCCGGAGCGGCCGCCGACGCCGATCCGGGGAGAGCCCGCCGGATCGCCTCCCTGTGGAGGAAAGGGCAGCACCGGCGCAGGACGCACGACGGGGCCCCTCCCGCGAGAGGAGGAGCCCCGTCGGGACGGATCGGCGGCTAGACCGCCTTCGTCACCAGGTTCACCAGGCGCGGCGCCCGCACGATCGCCTTCACGACCTCGCGGCCGACGAGAGCCCGGGCGACGCCGGCCGTGGCCCGCGCCTTCTCCTCGAGCTCGTCGGAGGAGATCTTCGGCGAGACCTCGAGCCGGTCGCGGACCTTGCCGTCGACCTGCAGGATCGCCGTGACCTTCTCCTCGACCAGCAGCGACGGGTCGGCCTTGCGCCACAGCGCGTGCGCGACGGTGCCCTCGTAGCCCAGACGGTGCCACATGTCCTCGGCCGTGTACGGCGCGAACAGGTTGAGAGCCATCGCGACCACCTCGACCGCCTCGCGGACCGCGGGGTCCCCGGCCCCGGCGCCCGAGTCGACGACCTTGCGGGTCGCGTTGACGAGCTCCATCAGCCGCGCGACCACGACGTTGAACTTGAACGCCTCGATCAGCGACGGGGACTCCGCGAGGAAGCGGTGGGTCTGGCGGCGCAGAGCCGCGTCGCCCGACTTCCACTCGACGTCGGGCCTCGAGGTGACGTCCTTCGCCAGGCGCCAGGCGCGGGCGAGGAACTTCGCGCTGCCGCCGGGCGAGACGTCGGCCCAGTCGATGTCGTCCTCGGGTGGGCCGGCGAACGCCATCGTCAGGCGCACGGCGTCGACGCCGAACTCGTCCAGCTGGTCCGAGAGGCGGACGATGTTGCCCTTCGACTTCGACATCGCTGCGCCGTCCATCTGCACCATGCCCTGGTTGAGCAGCGCCGTGAACGGCTCCGTGAACGACACGTAGCCCAGGTCGAACAGCACCTTGGTGATGAAGCGCGCGTACAGCAGGTGCAGGATCGCGTGCGTCACCCCTCCGACGTACTGGTCGACGGGCGCCCACTTCTCGGCGAGCTTCGGATCGAAGGCCTGCGTGTCGTCCTTCGGCGAGAGGAAGCGGAGGAAGTACCACGAGGAGTCGACGAAGGTGTCCATCGTGTCCGGGTCGCGGCGCGCGGGCGAGCCGTCCACCGGGTGCGGCACGTTCACCCAGTCCTCCGCCGCTCCGAGCGGCGACGAGCCCTTCGGCTGCAGGTCGAGGCCGTCGGTGGAGGGCAGGACGACGGGCAGCTGGTCCTCGGGCACCGGCACGAGCTCGCCGTCGGCTCCGTGGATGATCGGGATGGGGGTGCCCCAGTAGCGCTGACGCGAGATCAGCCAGTCGCGCAGGCGGTAGTTCTTGGCCGAGCGGCCGCGGCCGCGCTCCTCGAGCATCCTGATGACGCGCTCGATGGCGGTGCGCTTGGAGAGCCCGTCGAGCGGCCCGGAGTTGATCAGGCGGCCGTCACCGGTCAGCGCCTCACCGGTCGTGGCGGGGTCGAGCGAGTACTCCTTCTCGAGCGCGGCCAGCTCCTCCGGGTCCTCCGGGATGACCGGGATCGCCCCGGTGACGGACGCGTTGGTGTCGACGACCACGCGCACGGGCAGGTCGAAGGCGCGGGCGAAGTCGAGGTCGCGCTGGTCGTGCGCGGGCACGGCCATGACGGCTCCGTGGCCGTAGTCGGAGAGGACGTAGTCGGCGGCCCAGATCGGCAGCCGCTCGCCGTTCACGGGGTTCACCGCGTAGCGGCCGAGGAACACGCCGGTCTTGGGGCGGTCGGCGGTCAGGCGCTCGATCTCGCTCGACTTCTGCACCGTCTCGAGGTAGCTGCGGAACGCGTCGCGGATCGCGGGCTCGGAGCCCTCGACCAGCTCGGAGGCGAGGTCGGAGTCGGGCGCGACGACCATGAAGGTCGCCCCGTAGAGCGTGTCGGGGCGCGTGGTGAAGACGGTGACGCGCTCGTCGCGGCCCTCGATCTCGAACTCGACGTCGGCGCCGATGGAGCGGCCGATCCAGTTGCGCTGCATGGCGATGACCTTCGACGGCCAGGAGCCCTCGAGCTGGTTCAGGTCGTCGAGCAGGCGGTCGGCATAGTCGGTGATCTTGAAGTACCACTGCGTGAGCTTCTTCTTGACCACGACCGCGCCGGAGCGCTCGGAGGTGCCGTCCGCCAGGACCTGCTCGTTCGCCAGGACCGTCTGGTCCACCGGGTCCCAGTTGACCCAGCTGTCCTTGCGGTAGGCGAGGCCCTTCTCGTACATCTTGAGGAACAGCCACTGGTTCCACTTGTAGTACTCGGGGTCGGAGGTGTGCAGCACGCGGTCCCAGTCGAAGGACGCGGCGTAGCGCTTCATCGAGCGCTTCTGCTGCTCGATGTTGTCGTAGGTCCAGGTGACCGGGTTCAGCCCGCGCTTGATCGCGGCGTTCTCGGCGGGCAGGCCGAAGCTGTCCCAGCCGATCGGGTGGAGGACGTTGAAGCCCTGCTGGCGCCAGTAGCGCGCGATCACGTCTCCGAGCGCGTACGCCTCGGCGTGGCCCATGTGCAGGTCGCCCGAGGGGTACGGGAACATGTCGAGCACGTACTTGCGGGGGCGCTTGTCGTCGGGGTCGTCCGTCGCGAACGGGCGCGTCTCCTCCCAGATCGGGAGCCACTTCTCCTGGAGCGCTCGGAAGTCGTAGCGCTCCTCGTCGCTCGCGCCGGTCTGCCGGGAGGTGTCTTCTGCCACAGGTGCTTCTCACTTCTGAAGGAGGGGGAGAACGCGCACGCGTGGGCGGCTGCGTTCGACCATCAACCCTACTGGCCCCGCGCGCACGGCAGACGAACGCGGCGCCCGCTCACTCCTCGGCGGCGCCCAGCACCGCGAGGAGCGCCCGCGCCTTCAGCCGCGTCTCCTCGACCTCCTCCTCCGGCACCGAGAGCGCGGTGATGCCGCCGCCGGTCCCCAGGCGGGCGCGCTCGCCGTCGAGCACGAGGGTGCGGATGGTCATCGCGAGGTCCAGCGAGCCGTCCGAGCCCAGGCGGCCGAAGGCGCCGGAGTAGACGCCGCGGGGACCGCCCTCCCACTCCCGCAGCAGCTCCACCGCCCGGCGCTTGGGCGCTCCCGTCATCGAGCCGGCCGGGAAGAGGGCCGCGATCAGCTCGGCGATCCCGACGCCCGGCGCCCGGCGGGCCGAGACCTCGCTGACCAGCTGGTGGACGTGCGGGTAGCTCTCCACCTCGAGCAGGCGGTCGACGACGACGGAGCCGGGGGCGGCGATCCGGGCGAGGTCGTTGCGGACGAGGTCCACGATCATCACGTTCTCGGCCCGCTCCTTCACGCTCGACACGAGCTCGTCCCGGAGCGCGCGGTCCTCGTCGGCGTCCCGGCCCCGGGGGCGCGTGCCCTTGATGGGATGCGTGGCGACGCGTCCATCGGCCCCGCCGGTGAGGAACCGCTCGGGCGAGGCGCTGACGAGCGCGAGCGGGCCGAGGCGGATCAGCCCGCCGTGATGGCTCGGGCTGGAGCGGCGGAGGCGACGGTACGCCTCGACCGGATCGAACCGGCCCTCGACGACGATCTCGTCGGTGAGGCAGAGCTGGTAGGCGTCCCCCGCGCGGATGGCCTCCTGGCAGCGGCCGATCAGCGCCGTGTACTCGGCGGCGGAGTGGCGGCGGACCGGGTCGCCGGCGGGCTCGGGATCCGCGGGGTCCGCGGGTGCGGGCGCGCCGACGAGCTCGAGCAGGCGCGCGGTGAGCTCCTGCACGTCTCCCGTGGCGACCAGGCGGACGGTCCGGGTGCCGTGGTCGAACTCGAGCACGGGGTCGCCCCGGAGCAGGGCGAGGGCCGGCGGATCCGCGGGGCCGGTCGGCGCCGAGGGCAGGGAGACGGAGGCGGCTCCCGCCTCGTAGGAGATCCAGCCGTAGCGGCCGAGCGCGCGGTCGCCCGCGGGGGCCTCGTCGTCGACCGCGGCGAGCGCCGCCGCCACGTCGCCGCCGGCCTCGACGAGGAGCACGTCCCCGCGGGCGCACGCGCCGAGGTAGGAGCGGCCGCTCGTCGCTCCGAGGCCCGAGTCGAGCCAGAACGACGCCTCGGCCGTGGCGAACAGGGCGTGGTGCGCGAGCTCCGGATCGACCCAGGGCAGCTCGACCGAGCGGACGTGCCGATCCTCCGAGACCACTGGGCTAGCGTAGGCGGTCGTGGACGGCGAGCAGGTTCGGGAGTGGGACGGGCGGGCCCTGACGACCGTTCCCGCGCCGCCCGGCACGTCCCTGGACGCCGCCGACTCCTGGCTGGTGGACGAGGGCCGGGTCCGCGGGCTCGACCTGCACCGCGAGCGGTTCGCCGCCTCCGTCGCTTCGGCGGGCGGGCACCCGGACGTCGAGCCTTTCCTCCACGCCGCGATCGCCGCCCTGCCCCGCGAGGGCCGCTCCTTCCCCCGCGTCGAGCTCTCGGGAGGCTCCCTGCGGCTCCGGCTGCGACCCGCCCCGCCGACGACCCGCTCCGTGGTGCTGTGGACGAGCCCCGTGGATCCGCGCCGGACACCATCCTGGAAGGGGCCGGACGTCGCGCGTCTGGCCCTCCTGCGCACGCGCGCGCACGCCGCGGGAGCGGACGAGGCCGTGCTGCTCGACGCCGACGGCGCCGTCATCGACGGAGCGAGCAGCGCGATCCTGTGGTGGCTGGGCGACGCGCTGGTCGTCCCTCCGGCGACGAGCACGCGCGTGCGCAGCGTGACGGCTCGCACGGTCTCGGTGCTCGCCGGCGCGCTCGGCGTGGACGTGATCGAGGCCCCGGCCGAGCCGGAGTCGCTGGAGGGCCGTGAGGTCTGGACGGCCAACGCCCTGCACGGTCTCCGGCTGGCGACCGCCTGGGTGGACGGACCGGCGCTCGCCGCGGAGCCGGGCCGCCTGGACGCCTGGCGGAAGCGGCTGGACGCTCTCAGGCGGCCTCTCCCGGCGCTCTGACCCGCGGAGGACCTCAGCTCCCGCGCGTCCCCCAGACGGAGGGCCCCCGTTCCGGTCGCACTCGTGCGTCCGCCGTGCGAGCATCGAGTACCCCCTCTTCCGGCCCCCGCCGGCCACTCGAGAAAGTCCTGCGATGACG
>NZ_PSVQ01000031.1:0-45145 GCF_002932395.1 Rathayibacter sp. AY1D9 | reverse complement strand
GGGCGGCGGTCAGCAGCGCTCCCGCGTTGACCATCGGGTTCGGCGGACGCCCGGTGCCGCTCTCGAGCTTGAGGGCGTCGAAGGCCTCGCCGGTGGGCTCGATGCCGACGCGGTCGAGCGCGTCGCCGCCGGTGTCGAGGAGCGCGAGCGCGAACAGGAACGGCTTCACGGCCGACTGGATGCTGAACCGCGCCTCCGCGTCGGCGCTCGCGCGGACGGACCCGTCGGGCAGGACGAGCGCGATCGCGCAGAGACCCAGGTCGGCGTCCTTGAGCGCGGGGATGCTGTCGTCGACCTCGCCCCCGTCGTCCGGCAGCACCTCCCGGCGCAGCGCCTCGAGGTCGAAGGCCAGGGGATCGGGGAGGGGGCTCATCCGTCCACTCTGTCAGGGCGGGGAGCCCGTCGCGTTCCGGGCCTCAGACGAGCCCGAACTCCGCGTCCAGCGCGTCCAGCTCCGCGGCGAACGACGCGCGCAGACTCTCCTTCTCGTCGGCGGGCAGCCAGGAGGCCTCCGCTCCGGTGAGCGCCATCGCGCGCAGCTGCGCGGCGCTCGCACCGATCGGGCCGGCGGCGAGCCGGTACTCGTCGGCGAGCGTGGTCGGGAACATCCCGGGATCGTCGGAGCACGGCACGACCCGCAGTCCCGCGTCGAGCATCGCCCGGATGGACGCGCGCCGCCAGGGCCGCCAGGAGCGGCGCGAGGTCGTCGAGGCGACGGTGAACACCACGCCCTGCTCGCGGACGCGCTCGACGACGGCGGGGTCCTCGAGGACGAAGTAGCCGCGGTCGATCCGGTCGCAGCCCAGCAGATCGAGGCAGGTCGTCGTGTTGGCCGCGGTCGGGGCGTGCTCGGAGGAGTGGGCGGTCCGGCCCAGGCCGGCCTCCCCGGCGAGGCGGTAGGCATCGGCGAAGCGCTCGGGCGGACCCGCCGTCTCGAGGTTGTCGAGCCCGATCCCCGCCACGTACTGGTGGGGGTGGCGGACGACCTCGCGGACCAGCTCGAGCGCCTCCTCCCCGCTGCGGCCCGCGGCCTGAGCCGAGACGGTTGCCGACGGGGCCCGCGGGACCGCGCGGCTCCGGGAGGCCGGACGCGGTCCCGCGGGTCGGACGTCGCTACGCCGTGAGCGCGACCGCCGTCCACGAGACGGGCGGGAGGGTCAGCGTCAGCACGCCGTCCTCGAGCGTCGCCGGGGCCTCGCGCAGGCGCACGCGGTTCTGGTCGTCACGCGTGTTCTTCGCGTAGGGGTCCTCGTCGAACAGGGCCAGCGCCTCCGCGATGCTCGAGACTCCGAGGCCGCTGACGTCGACGGTGACCTCGATCGGCTCCGTCTGCGACCGGTTCACCAGGAAGACGGCCGCGCGGCCCTCGTCGACGGTGGCGACGGAGTCGATGAGCGGAGCGTCGCCGTGACGGGCGGTCGAGTAGGTCCCCGCGTCGATCCGGGGGCGAAGCACCGAGCCGGAGGCCAGACGCGCGGTGGTCGAGAACGGGAAGAACGTGGTCTGGCGCCACGCGGCTCCGCCCGGCTCGGTCATGATCGGCGCGATCACGTTGACGAGCTGCGCGAGGGAGGCGGAGGTGACCCGGTCGGAGTTCTTCAGCAGCGTGATCATCAGGTTGCCGAGGACGACGGCGTCGGCGACGGAGTAGACGTCCTCGAGCAGGCGCGGGGCGTAGGCCCACTCGCGGGTGCTCTGGTCGCCCTCGGCGTCGGCCTTCTCCTTGGCCTGCCACTCCTCGAGGTACCAGACGTTCCACTCGTCGAAGGAGAGCTTGATGTCCTTCGTCTTCTTGAGCTTGAACTTCACGTGGTCCACGGTCGCCGCGACGGTGGCGATGAAGTACTCCATGTCGAGGGAGGAGGCGAGGAAGGAGCCGAGGTCTCCGTCGTACTCCTGGTAGTAGGCGTGGCACGAGACGTACTCGACGTCGTCGTACGCGTGCTCGAGGACCACGCGCTCCCACTCGCCGAAGGTCGGCATCGACGAGCTCGACGAGCCGCAGACGACCAGCTCGAGCGAGGGGTCGGCGATCTTGAGGGCCTTGGCGGTGCGGGAGGCGAGCTTGCCGTAGTCGTCGGCGCTCATGTGGCCGACCTGCCAGGGACCGTCCATCTCGTTCCCGAGGCACCACATGCGGATGTCGTAGGGCTCGGTCCCGCCGTTGGCGATGCGCTGGTCGGCGAGAGCGGTGCCGGCCGGTCCGTTGGCGTACTCGAGGACGTCGAGCGCCTCGAGGACGCCGCGGGTGCCGAGGTTGACGGCGTACATGATCTCGCTGCCGGTCAGCTCCGCCCACTTCGCGAAGTCGTCCAGCCCGACCTCGTTGGTCTCGAGCGAGTGCCAGGCCAGGTCGCGGCGGCGGGGGCGCTCGGAGCGCGGGCCGACGCCGTCCTCCCAGCGGTAGCCCGAGACGAAGTTGCCGCCGGGGTAGCGGATCGTCGTGGTGCCCAGCTCCTTGACCAGCTCGACCACGTCGAGGCGGAAGCCGTCCTCGTTCGAGGCGGGGTGGCCGGGCTCGTAGATGCCGTCGTACACGCAGCGGCCGAGGTGCTCGACGAACGAGCCGAAGAGGCGCGGAGTGACGGGGGCGACGACCGCGGCGGGGTCGAGGCTGATGCGCGCGGTGGCGGCGGTGGCGTCGGTCATGAGGGCCTTTCGGGCTTCGGGCTCCCGCAGCGGGCTCGGCGGCGAGCGGTCTTTCTAACGTTGTACACGATGGTCCGCCCCGCCTCCGCTGCTGTCAAGAGCGGCACGGGGCCCACCCGCCTCGCTGCGTGCCGCTGCCGAGGTCGGCCGACCTCCTCGCGCGTCGGCCCTCCCCGCCGCCGCTCAGCGCACCTGTGCTCGACTGGGCGGGTGCCCTCCTCCGATGCCGCCACCGACGCCTGCTCCGAGCTCGCCGACCGCGCCGACGCCCTCGCGGCGTCGCATCCCCGCCCGCGCGCGTTCCTCGCGGCCGTCGCGAAGGACGTCGCCGGCATCCGCAGCGCCCCGCTCGGCGCCCTCGACCTGGCGCACGGCGGCCGCAACCGGGTCCGGGGGAAGGGCTTCCGCCGCCCCTACGACGACGGCACCCGCGGCCAGGCCCGCCACTTCGCCGGCGTCGCGGGCGCCACGCTGTACCTCGGCGGCCCGCTCGCGCACCTGTTCCTCCGCACCGTCGGCGGCGACGTCCGCGGCTCGGCCGACGACCGGCTGACGACGCGGGCCGTGGAGTGGAGCCGGCTCCTCCGCCGCGGCGAGCTGGCCGTCGCGGACGCGGGCGCGTGGATCCGCCGCGAGATCTGCGGCAGCGGGACCTGCGCCTAGGCCCCGGCCGACGCCCGGCCGACCGACGGGTCCTCCGCGATCGGACGGCCCGCGGTCGACTCCCGGGCGACCACGGTGAACGCCGCCTCGTGGAGCGTCCCCGGGCCGGTGCGGGTGCCCTCGATCCGGGCCTGCAGCACCTCGACCGCGGTCCGCGCGATCTCGTCGCGCCCCGAGTCCACACTGGAGAGGCTGGGGGAGGAGTAGCCCGCCTCGTCGATGTCGTCGAAGCCGATCACCGCCACCTCCTCGGGGACGCGGACCCCCGCCTCCTGGAGCGCGCGGACAGCGCCGAGCGCGAGGGTGTCGTTGAGCGCGAACACGGCGTCGAAGTCGAGCCCGGAGGCGAGCACGCGGCGCATCGCCTCGGCGCCGCCGGAGCGCCGCCACGGGCCCGAGACGCCGATCATCCGCTCGTCGTAGGCGATGCCGGCCTCGGCGAGCGCGGCGCGGTAGCCCTCGAGGCGGAGCGACGCCGAGCTGACGGCGGCGTCGGGGTGGGTCCCGAGCGCCACGATCCGGCGCCGGCCGGAGGCGAGCAGGTGCGCGGTGGCAGCGTGCGCCGCCGCCGTGTTCTGCATGGTGACGTGGTCGACCAGCCCGGTGAAGATCCGCTCGCCGAGCAGCACCAGGGGGAAGCCGACCGCGAGCGCGTCCTCGTCGGCGAGGCCCAGCGGGCTGAAGAGCAGCCCGTCGGTGAGCTGCCGGCGCTCGCTCGCCAGCACGCTCCGCTCGCGCTCGGGGTCGCCGCCGGTCTGCTCGATCAGCACCGTCAGCCCGCGCTCGTCGGCGGCGCGCATCACGCTGTCGGCGAGCTCGGCGAAGTAGGGGAGGCTCAGCTCCGGCAGGGCGAGGCCGATCACGCCTGTACGGCCGCGGCGCAGGCTCCGCGCGGAGAGGTTGGGGCGGTAGCCCAGCTGCGCGATGGCCGCCTGCACCCGGGAGCGGGTGGCCGGGCGCACGTGCGGATAGTCGTTGATCACGTTCGAGACGGTCTTGATCGAGACGTCGGCGGCGCGGGCGACGTCGTGCAGCGTGACGGCCACGGTCCTCCCTCCGCTCGGCCCTCACGCTACCCCGGGGCTCCGCTCCGGCCTGTCGCGGATCGACGCCGGGGCGGCGTGCGGGCGGGGCGCGCCGCCGGAGCAGGACGCGCCCCACGGCCGATCAGGTGTACCAGCTGGGCTCGGGGACGGTGTCGAGCAGGGCGAAGACGCCGACCTCGCGGCGCTTGTAGGGCAGCGGATCGTGCAGGGAGTGGGTGCGGAGGTTCCGCCAGTAGAGGTCGAGTCCGACCGAGCTGGCGGAGGCGCGGGCGCCGGTCAGCTCGAAGACGCGGGTCGCCGTCGCGAGGCCGTCCTCCACGATCCGCGCCTTGGCCGCGGCGATCCGCACGGCGATCTCGCCGCGGCGCCGAGGCGTCAGCTCCTCGCGCGGAGCGTGCAGCGCGGCCGAGAGCGCGGCCCCCGTCGCGTCGATCAGCGCCTCGTCGGCCCAGAGCCGGGACTGCAGGTCGCCGTATCCCTCGAGCACGTACCACTCGTCGCCGGCGCGCTCCTTGTCGTCGCCGCCGTACGGCCAGGCCCGGGTGCGCTCGCGGGTGTACTGCGCCGCGCGCTCGAGCGCTCCCTGCGCGATGCCGAGGTAGAACTCGGCGAAGACCTGCTGGATGACGGGCACGTTGAGGGTGTTGTAGACGAGCGGACGGTAGACCTTGTCGACGAAGCCGGCCGCCGCCGCCCACGGCACGCGGACGCCGCGGATCTCGACGGAGCCGGACTCGGTGAGCCGCTGGCCGAGGCTGTCCCAGTCGCGGCCGAAGACGATCCCCTCCTGATCGGTGGGGACGATCGCGAAGAGGTGGGTGTCCGTCCCCTCGAGCACCCCCTCGAGCACGGTCAGGTCGCTGACCACGCCGCCGGTCGAGAACGACTTGCGGCCGGTGAAGACCAGCTCGTCGCCCTCCTCCCGCACGGTGAGGTCGGAGTCGCGCGGGTTCACCGCGCCTCCGTAGAGGAGGTCCCCCTCGGTCGCGAGCTGCTCGACCGCGATGATCTGCTCAGGGGTCCCCACGAGGCGGGCCGCCCAGGCCCAGAGGTAGTGGTAGCCGAGCAGCTGGCCGATCGAGCCGTCGCCGCGCGCGACGGTGCGGACGACGCGGAGGGCGGTGGTCCACTCCTGGGCACCGCCGCCGTGCTCGGCGGGCCCGAGCAGCGTGACGAGGCCGGCCGCCTTGAGCAGGGCGACCTCGGCGAAGGGGGCGGCGCCGGCGCGGTCGCGCTCGAGGGCGTCGGTCGCGAGCACGGCGGCGACCTCCTCGGCGCGGACGAGCCAGGCGTCAGGGGAGTCGGGCCGGGGTGCGGCCGACCAGTGCTCGGCGGCGGCGCCGATCGTCGTCGCGGCGTCGGCGCCGGTGGTCGTGGGTGCGGTGGTGGTCACGGTGTCCTCGTCTCGTCGGGGGCGGTGTGCAGCGACTGTGCCAGGGGCGAGGTGCTCAGAGCGAGGCGCGTGTCGCCCCGTGTCCGCGTGTGTCCGCGGATGACCGGCGGGCGCCTCTGCACGATTTTGACAATCGTTATCAATAGCCGTTAGCGTGGGGGCACCCGCCCGGCCCCTGACCCAGATCGGCTCACCGTGAAGACCCGCCTCCTCGCCCTCACCGCCCTCCTCGGCAGCACCGCGCTCGCCCTGAGCGGCTGCTCCGGAGCGGGCAGCGCCTCCGACAGCTCCTCCGCCGCCGCCGCGGGCGGGCCCGTGAAGGTCGTCGCGTCGACGAACGTCTACGGCGACCTCGTCTCGAGCATCGGCGGCGACCTGGTCGAGGTGACCAGCATCATCGACAGCCCGGACAAGGACCCGCACGAGTACGAGGCCACCGCCCGCGACCAGCTCGCCGTGTCCGGCGCGACCCTCGTGATCGAGAACGGCGGCGGCTACGACCACTTCCTCGACACCATGATCAGCGCGGCCGGCACCGAGGCCCCCGTCATCACGGCCACCGTGATCGCCGGCCTGGAGGACGTCCACGACCACGCGGAGGAGGAGGAGTCGGAGGGCGGGCACGAGCACGCGGAGTTCAACGAGCACGTCTGGTACGACCTCTCGGTGATGAAGGAGGTCGCGGGGCGGATCGGCGACGAGCTCGCCGCGCTCGACCCCGACAACGCCTCCGCCTACTCCGCCAATCTCGCCACCCTCGACGAGGGGCTCGACGCGCTGATCGCCCGCGAGGACGAGCTGAAGGGCGCGCTCTCCGGCCGCTCCATCGCGATCACCGAGCCCGTCCCGCTGTACATGACCGATGCGCTCGGCCTGACTGACGCGACTCTCGAGGCCTTCAGCGAGGCGGTCGAGGAGGGCACCGACGTCCCCGCGACCACGCTCCAGGAGACGCTGGCGCTGTTCTCCGGCGAGGCCGTCGACGCGCTGATCTACAACGAGCAGACCGAGGGCGCGCAGACGGACGCGGTGCTCGACGCCGCGAAGGCCGCCGGGATCCCGGCCGTCCCCGTCACCGAGACGCTGCCCGAGGGCGACGACTACACCGGCTGGATGACCGCCAACCTCGACGCGATCGAGGGAGCCCTCTCCCAGTGAGCCACGACTCCCCGACCAGGCCCGTCTCCCCGGAGGCGGGCCCTTCGGCGTCCGTGCTGCGGCTGCGCGGCGCCGGGCTCCGCTTCGGCGACCGCGAGCTGTGGAGCGGCGTCGACCTCGACGTGCGCGCCGGCGAGTTCGTCGCGGTGCTCGGGGCGAACGGCTCCGGCAAGACGAGCCTCCTGCGCGCGGTGCTCGGTCAGCAGCAGCTGAGCGCGGGGGAGCTGCACGTGCTCGGCGAGCCCGTGCACCGCGGCAACCGGCGCATCGGCTACATCCCGCAGCAGAGGCTCGCCGACGAGGGCACTCCGCTGCGCGCGCGCGATCTGCTCGGGCTCGGGATCGACGGCCACCGGTTCGGCCTGCCCCTGCCCTCCCGCTCCCGGCGTGCGGCCGTGGACGCGCTGCTCGAGGCCGTCGGCGCCACCGCCTTCGCCGACGCCCCCATCGGCAGCCTGTCCGGCGGCGAGCAGCAGCGCGTCCGCGTCGGCCAGGCGCTCGCGGGCGACCCGGCGCTCCTGCTCTGCGACGAGCCGCTGATCGCGCTCGACCTCGCCCACCAGCGGGCGGTCAGCGAGCTGATCGACCGGCACCGCCGCGAGCGGAACCTCGGCGTCCTCTTCGTCACGCACGACGTGAATCCGGTGCTCGGCATGGTGGACCGCGTGCTCTACCTCGCCGGCGGCCGGTTCCGGATCGGCACCCCCGACGAGGTCCTGCGCTCGGAGGTGCTCAGCGAGCTCTACGATGCACCCGTCGACGTGATCCGCGCCCGGGGCCGGGTCATCGTGGTCGGCGCACCCGACCACTCGCACGTGCACGAGCACGAGGAGGGGCAGTCGTGACGGACGTCTGGTCGCAGATCTTCGACTTCTCGGACTACGGAGCGCTGCTGTCGCTCCTGATGAACTCGGTGATCGCCGGCGCGGTCCTCGGAGTGGTCGGCGGGCTCATCGGCGTCTTCGTGATGTCGCGCGACATGGCCTTCGCGGTCCACGGCATCAGTGAGCTCTCGTTCGCGGGGGCGTCCGCGGGGCTGCTGCTGGGCGTCGGCGTCGTCGAGGGATCGATCGTCGGCTCGCTGATCGCGGCGGTCCTGATCGGCGTGCTCGGCTCGCGCGCCCGCGACCGCAACTCGATCATCGCGGTGCTGATGCCGTTCGGACTCGGCATCGGCATCCTCTGCCTGGCCCTCTACCCTGGCCGCAGCGCGAACAAGTTCGGCCTGCTCACGGGTCAGATCGTCGCGGTCGACGACCCGCAGCTCGGGTGGCTGATCGGCATCTCGGTGGTCGTCCTCGTCGGTCTCGCGCTGATCTGGCGCCCCCTCACCTTCGCGAGCGTCGACGCCGACGTGGCGGCCGCGCGCGGCATCCCCACCCGGGCGCTCTCGATCGCGTTCATGCTCCTGCTCGGCCTCGCGGTCGCCGTCTCGGTGCAGATCGTCGGCTCGCTGCTCGTGCTCGCGATCCTGGTGACGCCGGCGGCCGCGGCGCTGCGCCTCTCCGCCTCGCCGGTGATCGTGCCGCTGCTGAGCGTGCTCTTCGCCGTCGGCGCGCTGGTGGGCGGCATCCTGCTCGCGCTGGGCGGATCGATCCCGATCAGCCCCTACGTGACGACGATCTCGTTCGCGATCTACGCGGTCTGCCGGATCATCGGCCGGAAGGGCGTCCGGCGCTCCCGGCTCGCCGTCGGCGGGGGGCGGTAGCGTGGCCCGGGTCGTGCGGAGTGGAGGTGGTCCAGTGGTCAAGCGCAACACGTGGCAGCGCGAGGCGGTGCGCGAGGCTCTCGGGCGTCGCGAGGACTTCGTCAGCGCCCAGGGCCTGCACAGTGCGCTGCACGCCTCCGGCTCGCCGATCGGGCTCGCGACGGTCTACCGCGCGCTCTCGGACCTGGCCGTGGAGGGCGAGGCCGACTCGCTGCAGTCGCCCGAGGGCGAGAGCCTCTACCGCGCCTGCACGCCGGGCACGCACCACCACCACCTGATCTGCCGCCGCTGCGGGCTGACGGTCGAGATCGCGGCCGACGAGGTCGAGGAGTGGGCGCGCTCGGTCGCGTCGCAGAACGGCTTCACGGACGCGCACCACGTCGTGGACGTCTTCGGGCTCTGCGCGGCCTGCACCGCGGGGCTCGCCGAGGCCTGAGGGTGGTCCGGCCGGGAGCCCGTCCGCGGGCGACCCTGGCCCGGCGTTCGGCTCAGGCCGGGAGGAACACGCCGATCGACCGGTCCTTCACCACGGAGCCGGCGGGCAGCACCCGTCCGCTCATCGCGAGGTAGACGCCCGGCGGCAGCAGCTGCACGGCGGCCACCGCGGTGCCGAGGTTGAACGCGGCGTCGCTGTCGAGCATCCGTGCGGGCTGCATCGCGCCGGTGAGGACGACCACCCGATCGCGGACGACGCCGAGGGCCTCGGCCGTCGCGGTCATCGTGTCGGTGCCGTGGGTGAGGACGATCCGGTCCTCCTCGGCGGCGAGCACCCGCTCGCGGATGAGGGCCCGATCGGCGTCGTCGAGCTCGAGGCTGTCCTTGGCGAGGACCTCCTCGACGCGGAACTCGAGCGTGGTGAGCACCGGGGCGAGCAGGCGCGGCACCATCGGGGCGCCGATCTCGAGCTCGCCCGCGAGCGAGTACTCCTTGTCGACGGTGCCACCGGTGGTGAGGACGAGGATGCGGTCAGTCACGCGATCAGACTAGGCGCCGCCTCCGACACCGGCACGTTCGTGCGCACTGGCCGCGCCACGGCGGCGGCGGCGGCCCGCATCGGGAACGATGGAGCGCATGACATCCTCCTCCCCGTCCCTCCTCCGCACCGGCGCCAAGGTGCTCCTCGGCTCCGCCCTCCTCTTCGCGGGGGTGAGCCACCTCACCCGCAAGCGGGAGGAGTTCCAGGCGCAGGTCCCCGAGTGGGTGCCGCTGGACAAGGACGCGGTCGTGCTCGCCTCGGGCGTGGTGGAGATCGGCCTGGGCGCCTCCCTGGTGCTCGCGCGCCGCCGGGCGCCGCTGGTCGGAGCCGCGGCCGCCGCCTTCTTCACCGCGATCTTCCCGGGCAACGTCTCGCAGTGGGTGACGCGGACGAGCGCCTTCGGCCTCGACACCGACCGCAAGCGCGCCGTGCGCCTCGCGTTCCAGCCGCTGCTGGTGGCGTGGGCGCTCTGGTCGACCCGGCGTCCGCGGGGCTGATCCCACTCGGATGATCCCGCTCGCCGGGCGGCACGACGCCGGCCGTGAGCGCGTGCCGCCCGCCGCCCGCCGCCCGCCGCAGAGGATCCCCCTCAGCCGTCGCCGTGCTGCGCCTCGGCCAGCAGCGGCGCGAGCAGCTCCTCGATCCGGCGCCGCGCCCCCTTGGCGTCGCCCGCGGCGATCGCCTCGACCAGCTCGGCGTGCTGGCGGGCGTGCACGTCCTCCTCGCCGCCGACGTCCTCCTCCAGCACCGACTCGAACATGCCGGTGAGGCCGTCGTAGAGCTCGACGAACAGGTCGTTGTGGGTCGCGACGACGACGGCCCGGTGCAGCGCGGTGTCCGCGGCGATCCGCTCGGCGAGCTCCGGCGCCTCCCACGAGCGGGCCCGGCGGGCCAGCAGGGAGCGGAGGGCGGCGACGTCCTCCCCGGTGCGGCGCTCGGCCGCCAGCGCGGCCGTCGCCCCGTCGATCGCGAACCGCAGCTCGAGGCCCTCCCGGCGGGCGGCGCTCGGGATGCGGCGGCGCAGCGACTCGGCGAGCTGCGAGCGCGCGGTGACGAACGTGCCGCGCCCCTGCTCCCGCCGCACGAGGCCCGCCTGCACGAGGGCCTGGACGGCCTCGCGGACGGAGTTGCGTCCGGCGCCGGTCCAGCGGGCGAGCTCGGCCTCCACCGGGATCCGCTCGCCGACGGCCCAGCGGCCCGAGCGGATCTCCTCGTGGAACAGCGCCGTGACGTGGTCGATCACGCTCTCGCGCTGGAACGGCGCCGCGGGGCTAGACTCGCCAGGATTCATCCCATCATCCTATCTCTCGGGGACTCCATGACCGCAGCACCGACGCTCCGCGCCACCGCCCTCCTGGCCCTCGCCGCCATCGCGATCACCGCGCTGAACCTCCGCACCGCCGTCACCGGCTTCAGCCCGCTGCTCGACACGATCGGCACCGATCTCGGCTTCGGGCCCTCGCTCTACGGGGCGCTGGGGACGATCGTCACCGCCTCCTTCGCCGTCTTCGGCTTCGTCGCCGCGGCCGTCTCGCGCCGGATCGGCCTGGAGCGCACGCTCGCGATCGCGACGCTGGTGACCACGCTGGGCATCGCCCTCCGCGCGCTGAGCCCGAGCCCGGTCGCTCTGGTGCTCTCGACCGTCGTCGCCTTCGCGGGCGTGGGCACCACGAACGTGCTCATCGTGCCGATCGTGAAGCGGTACTTCGCCGAGCGGATCAAGACGGTCAGCTCGCTCTACCTGGCGCTGCTGCAGGTGGGCCAGTTCGTCGCTCCGCTGGTCGCGGTGCCGCTGGCCTCGACGGCGGGGTGGCGCTGGGCGATCGGGATCTGGGCCGTGATGACGGCCGCGGCCTGCCTGCTCTGGGCGGCGCTCGCGGCCCGCGGAGGAGGCGGGGCGGCTCCGGCCGCCGCCGGCGGCCGTGTGGACGGGGCGTGGCGCACGCCGCTGCTCTGGGCGATGGTGCTGATGCTCGGGATGACCGGTCTGCACACCTACGGGATCATCACCTGGCTGCCGACGATCCTCGTCGACGCGGGCGCGGATCCGGCGCAGGGCGGGGCGCTGCTGGCGCTGTTCTCGGTGTTCGGCCTCGCCGCCGCCTTCGTGGTGCCGCCGCTGACTCTGGGGATGCGCAACCCGGTCGTGGTCGTGGTGGTGTGCTGCGTGCTGCTCGCCGTCGGCTACGCGGGCCTCGTCGTCGCTCCGCTGGAGGGTGCCGTGGCGTGGGTGGTCTGCCTCGGGCTCGGCGTCAGCACGTTCCCGATGACGCTGACGCTCGTGAACGCGCGGACGCGGACGACCACCGGCTCCTCGACCCTCTCCGGCGCCACGCAGGGGCTCGGCTACGGGCTCGCCTGCCTCGGTCCGCTGCTGATCGGCGTGCTCTACGAGGCGCAGGGGGACTGGGGCGGCGCGTACGCGCTGCTGTTCGCCGGAGTGGCGGTGCTGCTGGTCAGCGGGATCGTCGCGTGCCGTCCGCGGTTCCTCGAGGACGAGGCGGCGCTCCGCCGGGCCTGAGCGGCGGCGCTCAGCGCGACGCGGCCGGAGCGAGCGCGGAGACGATCCGCCCCAGCCCGAAGCGCCAGGCGCTCTCCACATCGCCGCCGAGGGTGAAGGCGCCGGTGATCTCCATCCCGATGAACCCCGTCGCCCAGGCGGTCAGCGTGCGCGCCGCCTCGAGGGCGTCCTCCTCGCCCGCCAGCTGCGCGGTGAGGTCCAGCAGGCGGGCGCTCGCCGCGTCGCGGTACTCCTGGGCGGTGACGGGCGTGCCGGGAGCGGGGGCCGTCACGAGGAGGAACGCGGCCGGCCGGTCTCTGGCCGGAGCTCCTGGCCGAGCTGCGCGCAATGGGCCGCACCCTCGACGACGTGCGCGGCGTCGTGCTGACCCACGGCGACTCCGACCACGTGGGCTTCGCCGAGCGCCTGCGCCGCGACCACGGCGTGCCGGTCCACGTGCACGCCGCCGACGCCGAGCGGGCGAAGGGCGGGGCGAAGCCGAGGACCGCGACACCGCGGCTGCGCGTCCTGCCGCTCCTCGGCTTCGCGGCCTACGCGCTGCGGAAGGGCATCGCGACGGTCCCGCCGCTCACCGAGGTCGTCGAGGTGCACGACGGGCAGACGCTCGACCTGCCGGGCGCTCCCCGCGTGATCGCGCTCCCGGGCCACTCCCCGGGGAGCATCGCCGTGCACGTGCCGCTGGCCGACGCGGTCTTCGTCGGCGACGGGCTGACCACCCGCCACGTGCTCACCGGTCGCACGGGTCCGCAGCCCGCGCCCTTCACCGACGAGCCGGAGCAGGCGCTCGCGTCGCTCCGGGCGCTCCTGCCCACCGGGGCGCGCTGGGTGCTCCCGGGCCACGGAGCGCCGTGGAGCGGCGGGATCGAGGCGGCGGTCCGGCTGGTCGAGAGCGCCTGAGGCCCGGAGCCGCTCAGGAGGCAGGGACGAGCTTCCAGCGGTCGGCGAGGATCTCGAGGCCCTTGTCGAAGGTCGCCGACCACGCCGTGACGTCGTGGGCGCTGTCCGGCACCTCGAGGTAGGTGGCGCTCATGCCGGCGGCGACGGCCGCGGCGTAGACGGTCTTCGCTCCGGGGAGGAACGAGGTGTCCTCGGCGCCGACTCCGAAGATCGCGACGGTGCCGGTGTAGGGGGCGTTCGCCGCGAGGACGTTCACCGGCTTCGCGGCCTCGTAGGCGGCCTGGTCTCCGCCGAACCCCTGCGCGACCGTCGCCGCCTCGCTGCCGAGGGTCGGCGCGAGCTCGCCCGAGGCGTCGACGATGTTGCCGAAGAGCGACGGGTGGCCGGCGCCGAGCTGGATCGAGCAGGTCCCGCCCTGCGAGAGGCCGCCGATCGCCCAGTGCTGCGCGTCGCCGAGCACCGGCAGGTTGGCGCGGATCCAGTTGGGGACGTCGACGGTGAGGTACGTGGCCGACTTCCCGAGCGGCGAGTCGACGCACATCGGGTTCCTGTCCGGATCGCCCAGCTGGTCGGGCGACACGACGATCGGCGCGAGGCCGGCGTGCGCGGCGGCGTAGGCGTCGAGGGTCTGCTGGAACTTCTCGGTCGAGAGCGGATCGGAGGGCGACCCCGGCTGCCCCGAGAGCATGATCATCACCGGCAGCAGCGGCGGTGCCGCGGTGAGGGCCGCGGGCGGGAGGTAGACCACGGCGTCGCGGGCCGGGAAGCCCGACGCGGTGGCGGGGATGGCGACCGTCGAGACCGAGCCGACGGCGGGCATCCCGGCCGGGGCCGTCCAGGTCGCGAGGTCCGAGTGCGGTCCGTCCGCGGCGGCGACCGGCACGGAGGAGTCGGAGTACGCGCTGATCCCGAGCGCGCTGCGCACCGTGGGGTACTGGCCGAAGTCGATGTTGACGGTCATCGCGGCCGCCGCGACGACGAGCACTCCGGCCGCGAGCGATGCGAGAACCCCCCGCGCGCGGCGGCGGGCGATCGCGTGCCCGAGGACGACCAGGGCGACGCCCAGCCCGCCGATCCCGAGGCCGATCGCGACCCGGGTGACCGGCGTGAAGTCGACGCCGAACGGGCCGTCGGGCCCGTCGACGAGGGCGGCCAGGGCGGCGCCGCCGATCAGGCCCAGGAGGAGGACCGCGACGGCGATCCCGCCGCGTCGGGAGCGCCCGCGGCGGGGAGCGCGGACGTGGGCGGCGAGCAGGAGGAGGAGCGCTCCGATCGCGAGCACGTAGACGGCGACGACGAGGGGGCCGGAGACGAGGCTCAGGTCGAGGAGAGAGGTCATGCGTCGATCCGGTCGGAGGGTGCTCGGGCGGGCGTCAGTCTGGCGGCGGTCTCTGGAGGAGAGCCGGGAGCTGTCGGGAGCGATTCTCCTCCCCGGGCGCGGATCCACCGAGCTCTCCACCGATCAGGCGCAACCCCGCGCGCCGCGCCGCCGCTCCCGCCTAGCGTGGGACTCCCGACGCACACCGCGCCCTCACGAAGGAGCCCGCACCATGACGCAGCACCCCCGCCTCGAGACCTCCTCCCGCGAGGCCCGCGCATGAGCCGCGGAGTCGCCGTCGTCACGGGCGGCACGGCCGGGCTCGGACGCGCCACGGTCCGCGAGCTCGCCTCCCGCGGCTGGGACGTCGCCGTGCTGGCGCGCGGCGAGGACGGACTGGCGGCCACGGTGGCCGAGATCGAGCAGAAGGGCCGGCGCGGGCTGGGCATCCCGACCGACGTGGCCGACCGCGAGGCCGTCGAGTCGGCGGCCGACCGGGTCGAGGCCGAGCTCGGCCCGATCGAGCTGTGGGTCAACGACGCGATGGTCGGCGTCTTCGGCGAGTTCCTGTCGACCGAGCCCGCCGACTTCGAGCGCGCCGTGGGCGTCAACTTCTTCGGCTTCGTCAATGGCACCCGCGCAGCCCTCTCCCGGATGACCCCGCGCGACCGCGGGCACGTCATCCAGGTCGGCTCCGCCCTCGCGCACCGGGGCATCCCGCTGCAGGCCGCGTACTGCGCCTCCAAGTTCGGCGCCCGAGGCTTCACCGAGGCCGTCACCGCGGAGCTGCTGCACGCGAAGAGCCGCGTGCGCCTGTCCGAGGTCGACATGCCGGCGCTCAACACCATCCAGTTCAACTGGGTGAAGTCGCAGCTGCCGCACCACCCGCAGCCCGTGCCGCCGATCTACGAGCCCGAGGTGGGCGCGATCGCGATCGCCGACGTGGCCGACGAGCCGCGCCGCCGCACCTGGGTCGGCGAGCCGACCGCGGGCACCATCCTCGGCGACCGCTTCGCCGGGCGCTTCATGGACTGGTACCTCGCCCGCAGCGCCTTCGACGGTCAGCAGGCCCCCGACAAGACGGAGCCGATGCTGCCGAACAACGTCTACGAGCCGGTCCCCGGCGATCACGGCGCCCGCGGCCTCTTCAGCGACCGCGCGCACACCATGACGCCCCAGATCTGGATGATCCGCCACCGCGCCCTGAGCTACGCGGGGGCCGCCGCGGCCCTCGCCGCCGGCGCCGCGGGCGTCGTCTCGGCCCTGCGGAGGAAGTGACCGTGGTCGACGCCGTCGTCATCGGGGCGGGGCCCAACGGCCTCGCCGCCGCGGTCACGCTCGCGCGGGCCGGGCTCTCGGTCACCGTGCTCGAGCGCAACGAGACGATCGGCGGCGGCGCGCGCACGGCGGAGCTGACGCTGCCCGGCTTCCACCACGACGTCTGCTCGGCGGTGCACCCGATGGCGCTCGCGTCCGGCTTCTTCCGCGCCTTCGGGCTCGACCGGCGCATCGAGCTGGTCGTCCCCGAGATCTCGTACGCGCATCCTCTCGACGGCGGCCGCGCGGGCATCGCCTACCGCGACCTCGACCGCACGGTCGAGGCGCTGGGGCGCGACGGAGCGGCGTGGCGCGCCCTGATGGGACCTCTCTCCGAGCGGGCCGACCGCGTCGCGGGCTTCACCAACGACGCGCTGCTGCGGATCCCGACGGACCCGAGCGTGCTGATCCGCTTCGGACTGCGGGTGCTCGAGCAGGGCACCCCGGTGTGGAATCTGCGCTTCCGCGAGGACGTCGCCCCGGCGATGTTCTCCGGGGTCGCCGCGCACTCGATCCGCCCGATGCCGAGCCCGTCGACGGCCGCGGCCGCCCTGGCGCTCGGCGCCTACGCCCACGCGCGCGGCTGGCCGGTGCCGATCGGAGGCAGCCAGTCGATCGTCGACGCGCTCGCCGACGACCTCCGGGCGCACGGCGGCACCATCGAGACCGGCGTCGAGGTGACCTCGCTCTCCGAGCTGCCCCCGGCCCGTGCCGTGCTCGTCGACGGCACGCCGACGGCGCTGCTCGCGATGGCGGGGGACCGGCTGCCCCCGGCGTACGCCGCGGCCCTCCAGCGCTTCCGCTACGGCAACGGCGTGGCCAAGGTCGACTTCGCCCTCGACGGGCCGGTGCCGTGGACGAACCCGGAGCTCGCCGGCGCAGGCACGTTGCACGTGGGCGGCAGCCGCGCCGAGATCGCGGCCGCCGAGCGCGACGTGAAGCGCGGCCGGCACAGCCGCAGCCCCTACGTGCTGGTGGCGCAGCCCTCGATCGCCGATCCGACCCGGGCGCCCGAGGGCAAGCACGTCCTCTGGGCGTACACGCACGTCCCCCGGTACTCGCCCGCCGACCAGCAGGAGGCGATCACCGCCCAGATCGAGCGCTTCGCCCCCGGGTTCCGCGACCGCGTGATCGGCGCCTCCTCGATGACCGCCCGCGACATGCAGGCCTACAACCCGAACTACCTGGGCGGCGACATCGCCGCCGGCGCCGCGAGCGTCGCGCAGCTGCTCTCGCGCCCGGTCCCCACGACCGACCCGTGGCGGACGCCCGCGAAGGGGCTCTACCTCTGCTCCTCGTCCACCCCGCCCGGGCCGGGCGTGCACGGCATGGCCGGCTGGCACGCCGCCCGCAGCGCGCTGCGGCACGAGTTCGGGGTGCGCGAGTCGCCCGACCTGTCGCCGGAGGCGCGCCCGGCCTGAGCCGCCGCTGTTGCGCTGCGCCCGTCGCCGCCCCCGGCCTGCCAGGCTGAGGGACGGCGCCGCCACGCGCCCCACCACCACTCGAAGGAGCCCGCGATGTCCCGCACCACCCGCGTCGTCCACTGCCCGCCCGAGTCCGTCTTCGCGGTGCTCGCCTCCGGCTGGCTGTTCCCGAGCTGGGTCGTCGGCGCGTCGCGGATGCGGAAGGTCGACGCCGACTTCCCGCACGTGGGCTCGCAGCTGCACCACTCCTTCGGCCTGTGGCCGCTCGTGATCGACGACCGCACCACGGTTCTCGAGTGGGACCCGCCGCGCCGGATGGTCATCCAGGCCGCCGGCTGGCCGCTCGGCGAGGCCCGGGTGCGCGTCGAGGTCGAGCCGCACGCGCGCGGCGCGAAGGTGCGGATGCACGAGGCGCCCGTGAAGGGCCCGGGCACGCTCATCCCGAAGCCGCTGATGCACTCGTTCCTCTGGATCCGCAACCGCGAGGCCGTGCGCCGCCTCGCCCACATGGCCGAGGCGGGAGCCGCGGGCCGCACGCTCGCGCCCGCCTCGCTCCCCTCGCCCGCCGACCGCGCCGGGATCGACCGGCCGAAGCACGTCTGGGCGCGCCTGACCGGAGCGATCGGGTCGATCGCGGTCGGGACGCTCGTGGTCCGCGGCGTCCTCGCGGCCGTGCGACGCGCCCGGAGCTGACGGGCCCGGACCCGACGGCGCCCGGAGTCGGCGGCGCCCCGGCAGGACGCCGCCCGGGTCAGACGATCCGCTCGACCAGCCGCACGCGCTGCACCGCGACGCGCTTCGGCTCGCCCGCGAAGGCGGCGTCGCGCTCGGGCGAGGCCAGGTACGCCCGCTCGACCTCGGCGAACGCGTCGGCGTCGCCGGCCGTGCTGACCGCCCAGACGAACTCGTTCACCTCGCGGTCGGCGTAGGCGAACTCGATCCGGAAGCCGTGGGCCTCGCGCGCCGGCACGATCCGCTCGGGGAACCAGGCGAGGAAGTCGTCCATCACCCCGTCCATCAGCTCGTAGCGTCGGAGTTGGATCGTCCTGGTCTCGGCTGCAGCGCTCATGCTGCGACGGTACCCGCCCGGCGGCCGCGCCGTCGCCGCGCTACGCTCGCCGCCGACAGCCCCAAGCCGAGGAGGACAGCACGGACCCCCGCCACCGCTCCCTCGCGCTGCTCGTCGCCGGCTGCTTCTTCATGGAGAACCTCGACGCCACGATCGTGACGACCGCCGCGCCCGCGATCGCCGCCGACCTGGGCGTCGACTCCGCCGCGGTCTCGATCACCGTCACCGCGTTCCTCCTCACCGTCGCCGTCCTCATCCCGGCCTCGGGCTGGCTCAGCGAGCGCTTCGGCGTGCGCCGCGTCTTCACCACCGCGATCGCCGTCTTCACCCTCGCCTCCCTGCTCTGCGCGCTCAGCCCCACGCTGCCGCTGCTGGTCGGCGCCCGCGTCCTGCAGGGCGTCGGCGGCGCGCTGATGGTGCCGGTCGGCCGGCTCGCGGTGCTGCGGGCGACTCCGCGGGAGGGGATCATCCACGCCATCGCGATCCTGGTCTGGCCGGGACTGGTCGCCCCCGTGATCGCGCCGTTCCTCGGCGGGCTGCTCACCACCGTCGCCTCCTGGCACTGGATCTTCCTGATCAACCTGCCCCTCGGGGTCGTCGCGTTCGCGATCGCGCGCCGGATCGTCCCCGCCACCTCCGAGAGCGCGCCGCCCCCGCTCGACGTCACGGGGCTGGTGCTCGTCGCGGTCGGGCTCGGCGCGCTGGTCGGAGCGGCGGGGCTCCTCACCGGCTCCGAGCTCGACGGGCGGGCGGTGGCGCCGCTGCTCGTCGGCGCGGTCGTGACGGCGCTCGCCGTGCGGCACCTGCGCCGCGCCGAGCATCCGCTCGTGCGGCTCGACGCCTTCCGCTTCCGCACCTTCCGGGTCGCCAACGCGAGCGGATCGCTCTACCGGGCGACCGTGAACGCGGTGCCGTTCCTGCTCCCGCTGCTGTTCCAGGACGCGTTCGGCTGGAGCCCGGTGCAGGCCGGCTCCGTGGTGCTGGCGCTCTTCGCCGGCAACCTGGCGATCAAGCCGGCCACGACTCCGCTGCTGCGGCGCCTCGGCTTCCGCGGGGTGCTGGTCGCGGCGAGCGCGGTCGGGGCGGCGTGCATGGCGGCGATGGCGTTCCTCGATCCGGCGACTCCGGTGGCGCTCGTGGTGGCGCTGCTGGTGCTGAGCGGAGTGGCCCGCTCGGCGGGCTTCACGGCCTACAACACCGTCACGTTCGCCGAGGTCCCGCAGGAGGGGATGTCGGGCGCGAACACCCTCAACGCCACCACGCAGCAGATCGCGGCCGGCCTCGGAGTCGCGGTGGGCGCGGTGGCGCTCGCCGTCGGCACCGCGATCGGGCCCGGCCTCGTCCCGTACCGCGTCGCCTTCCTCGCCCTCGCGGTGCTGACCCTCGTGCCGCTCGCCGCCGCCGCCCGGCTCCCGCGCGACTCCGGGAGCGCCCTCACCGCCTGACCCGCGCGGGCGTCAGGCGAGGCCGAGCGCGATCCCGTCGAGGATGTCGTGCGCGGTCGAGCGGACCCGGTCGACGCCCGGCGACGCCTCGTGGACCGCGCGGAGGACCTCGCCCCAGACCAGCGCGCCGGCCGCCAGCACGTCCTCGCGCCCCGGGCGCACCCAGGGGAGGGCCGCCGTCCCCTCCGGAGACAGCGCGGCGAGCTCGTCGCAGGCGGCGAGGACGTCGGAGAGGGGGAGGGACGTCTCGAGCGCGGCGCGGTCGGTGGTGCGGAGGACGTGCGCGGTGATCGTGAGCACGGTCGCGGCGACGCCGACGACGCTCCGGGCCTGCGAGAGGTCGACGGAGGAGGCGGCCAGCGCGGCGCCCACGTCCGCCCGCATCGCCGCGCGCTCGCCCTCCGTCGGTTCGGCGGCCCGGCGGTGGCGCTCGGTCAGGCGGACGCTGCCGACGTCCATCGAGTGCGCCTGCTCCGGCTCCGCTCCGCCGAGCACGAGCTCGGTCGAGCCGCCGCCGAGGTCGACGACCAGCACGGGTCGGGCGGAGTCGACGGCCGAGACCGCGCCGCGGAAGGAGAGCCGCGCCTCCTCCTCGCCGGAGATCGTCTCCGGGGTGACGCCGAGGATCCGCTCGACGGCGGCGAGGAAGTCCTCGCGGTCGGCGGCGTCGCGGGTGGCCGAGGTGGCGACGAAGCGGAGGCGCTCGGCGCCGGCCTCCTGCGCGGCGGCCGCGTACTCGCGGGTGACGGCGAGGGTCCGCTCGAGCGCGGCCGGGTCGAAGCGGCCGGTGCGGTCGACCCCGCGGCCCAGCCGCACGAGCTCGGTGCGGCGCTGGACGTCCCGGAGGCGGCCGCCCTCCACGTCGGCGATCAGCAGGCGGAGGGAGTTGGTGCCGCAGTCGAGCGCCGCGACGCGCGTGGGGGAGGACATCCGCCCATTCTGCCCGCGCGGCCGGGGCCGGAGGCGGGCGATAGCCTGGGGGAGAGACGAAGGAGCCGCCCGTGCACCAACACCACGTCCGCGTCCACCGCAGCGACGAGGAGCTCCCGCGACACGGGCAGCTCGCCCACGCGCTCGCCGAGGTCGCCGTCGATCCGGTCGAGATCGACGACGAGGTCGCCGAGATGGTGGTCAACCGGGTCATCGACAACGCCGCCGTCGCTACCGCGTCGCTCCTGCGCCGCCCGGTCGTCGCCGCCCGCGCGCAGGCTCTCGCGCACCCCGCCTCCATCGGCGGCCAGGGCTCGGTCGTCCTCGGCGTCGACCCGGCCCGCCGGGTCTCGCCCGAGTGGGCGGCCTGGGCCAACGGAGTCGCCGTGCGCGAGCTCGACTACCACGACACGTTCCTGGCGGCCGAGTACTCGCACCCGGGCGACAACATCCCTCCGCTGATCGCCGTCGCCCAGCACGCGGGCATCGGCGGGGCGCAGCTCGTCCGCGGCATCGTCACCGGATACGAGGTCCAGGTCGACCTGGTGCGCGCGATCAGCCTGCACCGGCACAAGATCGACCACGTCGCGCACCTCGGCCCCTCGGCCGCCGCCGGGATCGGCACGCTGCTCGGCCTCGACGTCGCGACGATCGAGCAGGCCGTCGCGCAGGCCCTGCACACGACGACCGCCACGCGGCAGTCGCGCAAGGGCGAGATCTCGAGCTGGAAGGCGTACGCGCCGGCCTTCGCGGGGAAGATGGCGATCGAGGCGGTCGACCGGGCGATGCGCGGCGAGACCAGCCCGTCGCCGATCTACGAGGGCGAGGACGGCGTCATCGCCTGGATGCTCGACGGCGCCGACGCGAGCTACGACGTCCCGCTGCCCGACCGCGGCGAGGCCAAGCGCGCGATCCTCGACACGTACACGAAGGAGCACTCGGCCGAGTACCAGGCGCAGGCGCTGATCGACCTCGCCCGCCGCCTGCACCGGACGCACCCCGAGGCCGCCGACCCCGAGCGCGTCGAGCGGATCGTCCTGCACACCTCGCACCACACGCACTTCGTGATCGGCTCGGGCGCGAACGACCCGCAGAAGTACGACCCGGCCGCGTCCCGCGAGACGCTGGACCACTCCGTGCCGTACATCTTCACGGTGGCGCTGCAGGACGGCGCCTGGCACCACGTGCACAGCTACGCCCCCGAGCGGGCCGCCCGCGCCGACACCATCGCGCTCTGGCACCGGGTCACGACGCAGGAGGACGCGGAGTGGACGCGCCGCTACCACTCCACCGATCCGGGCGAGAAGGCGTTCGGCGCGCGCGTCGAGATCCTGATGACGGACGGCACGACGATCGTCGACGAGATCGCGGTGGCGGACGCGCATCCGCTGGGCGCGCATCCGTTCAGCCGCGAGCAGTACGTGTCGAAGTTCCGCACGCTCGCCGCCGACGTGCTCGAGGAGTCCGAGATCGAGCGCTTCCTCGACCTCGCGCAGCGCCTGCCCGAGCTGACCCCGGAGGAGGTCGGCCGCCTCAGCGTGATCGCCGCTCCCGGCGTCCTCGCCTCGATCGAGCCCCCGCGCGGCCTGTTCTGATCCCTCCGCGGGAGGGTCGTCCGCACGCACGGTGACGCGCGCACGGACGGCCTCCCGCGGCGGGGAGCGCCGTCGTCAGGCGGTCTGCTCGGCGACCCAGTCCTGGATCTCGGCGATGAAGCGCCGGCGCGAGAAGACCCGGGTGCGAGCCCGGAAGGCGTCGACGTCGAGCGCGAGCGCACGCCGCAGCAGGTCGCTCCAGTCGGGATCGCCCTCGAGGTCGGCGATGACGCCCCCGCCGGCGAGGGACACGCTCTCGCGCACTCCGCCGATGTCGGTCCCGATGACCGGCGTCCCGCAGGCCATCGCCTCGACGGGCATGATCCCGAAGTCCTCGACGGCGGGGAAGACGTACACGAGCGCCTGCGCGTAGAGCGCGCGGATCAGCTGGTCGGAGGGCGAGATGACGAAGGTCACGTCGGCCCGGATCTCCTCGGCGTAGGCGCGGAGCCGCGCCTCCCAGGGGCCGTGCCCGGCGATGACGACCGGGAGCCCGGTGCGGGCTCCGGCGTCCATGACCTTCTCGAGGCGCTTGTAGGGGACGAACCGCGAGGCGCCCAGGATGAACGGCCGGGCGAGCGAGTCGAGGAGGCGCAGCTCGTCGTCGTCGAGCGGGGAGCGCCAGTCGGTGATCGTCGAGAGCAGCTCGGTGTTCACCGGCGGGTAGATGACCCGCGACGGCTGGTGCCACGCGTCGCGCACCCGCTGCCCGGTGAAGAGGCTGTTCACGGCGATGGAGGAGGCCTCGGCGGCGCGGAGGCGGTCGATCGGCTTGAGGAGCAGGCTCGCGGTGCGGGCGGCGAGGCTGCTGCCGCGGCCGTCGCGGTCGGGCTCCCAGATGTAGCGGGCCGGGGTGTGCGCGTAGACGAGCTTGCGGGTCGGTCCGCTGGTGCGGACGTGGTGGGCGAAGAGGTGCGAGCTGACCAGCACCCACTCGCGGGAGGCGCCGACCGGGAGCCGCCACGTGGGCAGCATCGCCGGCAGGGCGAGGACCTTGTGGCGGCGCAGCGGCGTGCGCGCCAGCCAGGACTCCGAGACGGGCCTGCCGACGACCTCGGCGCAGTCGCTCCAGAGGACGCGGACGTCGGCGTCGGCGAAGGCCTCGGTCATCGCCTCGAGCACGCGCTCGGCGCCTCCGCGACGCTCGACCCACTCGTGCACGATCAGGCCGGGACCGACCGGCGGGACGGATCGGGAACGGGTGGTCGCGTCGATGACGGCAGTGATGATGGGCCCCTTCCCCCGGGCGTGCGGTGAGGATCGGGCGGCCATCCGGAGACGGGAGCGGCTCCGAATGCTTATCCGTCGTCGGTGACCGATCAGCAGTGCAGTAGAAGCTAACCGGCTCGTGGAGAAGGAATCGAAAGGCGAGTACGAGTCGTCGCAGAACGACGGGGAAAGGAGAGTCCGATGATCCGGATAAGCCGCGAGTGGAATGGCGAGGATCGTCTGGAGTGCGTCGCGGAGGCGCTATTCCCTCGGAGATCACAACGATGGAGGAGAGTCGCGGAGAAGAAGAAATCACTCTTTCAGTGACGCCGTGCCCGAAGGATCAGGAGACGCCGATGCGCTGCAGGGTCTGCCACCGCCACTGGTCGCGGACGCCCTCGCGGACGGTGCGCACCGCCCGCCAGCCCAGCTCCCGCTCGGCGCGTGCCGGGTCGGCCCAGCTCGCCGCGAGGTCGCCCGGCCGGCGCCCCACGGCCCGCCACCGGACCGTCTCCCCGCTCGCGCGCTCGACCTCGTCGATCAGCTCGAGGACGCTCGTCGGCGAGCCCGTGCCGAGGTTGTAGACCCGGTGCCCGGGCCGCGCGCGCTCGAGCGCCGCGACGTGCCCGGCCGCGAGATCGCAGACGTGGATGTAGTCGCGCAGCCCCGTGCCGTCGGGGGTCGGGTAGTCGTCGCCGAGGACGTCGACGCACCGGGAGGGGTCGCCCGCGGCCCGCGTCAGCACGGGCAGGAGGCTCCCCGGCGCCGTGGCCGGATCCTCGCCGATGCGCCCCGACGGGTGCGCGCCGATGGGATTGAAGTAGCGGAGGCTGACCGCGCGCAGGAGGGGATCGGCGCGCGCGGCGTCGCCGAGGATCTCCTCGATGACGCGCTTGGTCGCGCCGTAGGGGCTCGCCGCGCTCAGCCCGGCGGGGGAGTCCTCCCCGACCGGCATCACGCCGCCCGGGCTGTAGACGGCCGCCGAGCTCGAGAACACGACGGTGCGGATCCCCGATTCCGCCGCGACCGAGAACGCCGCGGTGGCGAGCCCGACGTTGACCGTCCAGTACTCGAGGGGCCGCCGCACCGAGTCGCCGACCGACTTGAGCCCGGCGAGCAGGACCAGGGCGTCGACCGGTCCGTGGGCGGCGAGGAAGCGGGTCAGCGCGGCCGTGTCGCGCGCATCGGCGATCAGGCGGGGGACCACCGAGCCGGTCAGCTCCTCCACCGCGTCGAGGGTCCGCTCGCTCGCGTGCGAGAGGTCGTCCACGACCAGCGCCTCGTGGCCGCTCTCGAGGAGCGCGACGGCGGTGTGGCTCCCGATGTAGCCCGCTCCGCCCACCAGAAGGACTCGCATGCGGGGGAGCCTAGATCGGCTCTCGCGCGGCGTCGGCGCCGCTGCCGGGCCCGCGGGTCCGTCGATCCGCGCCGCCGTCACCCGTGCGCGGGACGCCCTCTGCCGCGGTCGTAGCCCGCGATCGCCGCGGACTCGACGGCGAGCGCGACCAGCTTCTCGCCGACCGGGCGGGGCACCACTCCGAGCGCGGCGTCCGCGACTCCCGCGACCAGTGCCGTCCGCCGCTCGCTCCCGCCGCGGGCCAGGAGGCGCACGGCCGCGTCCCACGCGCCGGCCGCGGGCACCGCCTCCCGCACCTGCTCGGGGTGCAGCCGCTCGAAGGTGCGGCGGGCCGCCCCCGAGAGGAACGCGCGCCGGCTGCGGACCGCCGCCGAGACGGAGGCGCCGTGGTGCAGGGCCTCGGCGCCGGGCTCGATCCGCACCGGCACTCCCAGGCGGTGCAGCCGGTAGCCCCAGTCGACATCCTCCCAGCCGTACTCGCGGTAGTCGGTGCTGTAGCCGCCGACCCGGTCGTACGTCGCCCGCGTCACCGAGACGTTGCCGCCCCAGTAGCGCCAGGAGGCGTCGGAACCCGCCGCGTAGGCGCCGCGGCGGAAGCGCTCGCCGGCGGGTCGGCCGTAGGCGCGCGAGTAGGCGGTGCCCGGGTCGACGTCGGGGCAGAGGCCGACGACGCCGACGACCGCGTCCCGGTGGGCCCCGACGTGCGCGGCGGCCCAGCCCGGGCCGGGCTCGAGGTCGTCGTCGCAGCGGATCAGCACGTCGCCCCGCGCGGCGTCGAAGCCGGCGGTGAGCGCGGCGGAGCGCCCCCGGTTCTCGGGGAGCACGACGCGGCGCACGGGCACGGGGGAGGCGTCGAGGGCGCGCTCGCTGGCATCGACGACGCCGTCGAGGACCACGACCACGTCGAGGTCGCGGTGGGTCTGAGCCGCGAGGGCGGCGAGGAGGCGGGGCAGGCGCGCCGCACCCGCGTAGCTGGGGACGACGACGCTCGCGACGCTCATCGTGGCTCCTCGCCGCGCGGGCTGCTCTCGACCAGGAGCAGTTCCTCCAGCCCGCTCAGCACGCGCGCCAGGTCGTCGGCGATGGCGCCGGGATCGGTGGAGTGAAGGCGGGCGAGCCGGTCGGCCAGGCCGGAGAAGTCCTGCGGCTCGTCGTCGAGCGCCCGCCAAATCGCGGCCACGCTCTCGCGCAGCGCGTAGGGGCTGCCCATCGGGGAGACGTCCAGCGGGAGCACCAGGACGCGCCCGTTCAGATCGACGGAGGCCGTGTCCGGGCGGCGCCGCCAGAGAAGGAGCCGGGGGTCCTCTGCCATCTTCTCCGCGTCCTCTCCGCTGATCGCCGCCACTGCGAGTAGAAATCCGCCAGCGCCTCTTATCGCGACGCCTCTCTCGCTATGTTTGCCGCCGACGCGCCAAGGGGTGTACGTCGAGCGACAGCACCGGAGGGCCGCCAATGTCGGAGTCTAATCCGCTCGCATCCAGCGATATCAGCGATAAGAGCGAGAAGAAGAGCGCGAATTCCGCGGGCGTCTTCGCACGGCGGACGGTCGTGGCCGGAGCGGTCTGGTCGGTGCCCGCGGTGATGCTGGCGCAGTCCGCCTCCGCCGTCTCGATCAGCTGCTTCCCGGTGGGCACGGTCTTCCAGGCGGTCGCCCGCGGACGCCTCCTCAGCGGCTTCCTCGGCGGCGTGAACCTCGACAATGTCGCCGGTGTCTCGGGCGTGACGGCGACTGCGCCGGCGTCGGGACCGAATCCGCCCGACCCGGTCGTCGTGACGGGCGGCGTCAACGCCACGGTACTGAACGGCATCGCCGTGAAC
Source organism: Rathayibacter sp. AY1D9 (assembly GCF_002932395.1). Lineage (NCBI taxonomy): Bacteria > Bacillati > Actinomycetota > Actinomycetes > Micrococcales > Microbacteriaceae > Rathayibacter > Rathayibacter sp. AY1D9. The sequence continues at coordinate 18,652 of NZ_PSVQ01000031.1, read as the reverse complement.
GCGACCGGGCTGACCGGCACGCTCTCCTCCCTCCTCACGCTGGCGGCTCCCGCCGGCGTCGGCACCCTCAACCAGTACGCGGAGGCGAGCACCACCGGCACCGTCCGCGGAGCCTCCGGTGCGATCACCAATGCCGGCCAGCTGGCGCTGACCCCGACGTCGGGGAGCTACCCCGACTTCGGCACCGTCAACCTGCAGGCGATCCTCGCCGCCGTCGGCGGGCCTGGTCTGTCTGACCTCCTGACCAACGTTGCCGGGCTCACTCTGCAGATCGGCGCCGTCACCGGACGCGCAGCTCTTCAGTCGGCCTGCGTGCCCGGGTCGGACAACCTGCAGCGCGACTACCAGATCACCAGGCTGAACCTGGTGCTCACGTCGACGGCGCTGACAGCTCTCGTCACTCAAGTGACGACCGCCCTGACGACGATCGGCAATATCGGTCTTGTCACCGTCGACACCGCCGCCATCCTCGCGGGGAACCTGCCGGGTGGAGGTCAGCCGATCCAGGCGAGCCTCGGGACGACTCCGGCGACACTGACCATCGATCTCGCCTCCCTCCTCGGGCCGGCTCCCGGGCAGCCCGGGAACACGCAGTTCGGCTCCTACTCCGCCTTCCTCAACAACCTCCCGCCGAACTCGACGCTCCTCGTGGACAGCGGACTCGGCGTTCCGGCGGCGGCCCTGACCGCCTTCACGACGTCGCTGGTCACCGTGCTCACACAGCGGCTGCGCGAGAACATCAGGATCCTCGGGATCCCGCTGAACGGCGCTGGCGTGCTCGCCAGCGTCTTGACCCTGGTCCTGAACGTGCTGAACCCGCTGCTCGCGGCCCTGCCTGCTCTTGTCGGAGCCGTTGTCACCACCGCGATCACCCCGGTTTTCGCCGCCCTGCGGGACGTCATCCAGATCGACGTCAACGCGCAGAACCGCTCGACCAACCCGACCGGGCCCGCCGCCCTCGAGGCGCTCCCCGTCGGCCGCTACGACGTCGCGGCGCTCTACATCCGCGCGGTGGGGCTCGTGAACCTGCTCGACCTGTTCATCGCCCGCGGCTCCGTCGGGCCGAACGTCCGCACGGGCTAGCCGCGCTCGGCGCCGTCAGGCGCCGCGGACCACGAGGCCGTGCTCGACCATCGCGTCGAGCACGGCCTCGACGTGCGCCCGGGGGTCGCCCGCGGGCGGGGCGCCGTGCTCGGCGACGACGGCCCCGGTCAGCGCGTCGACCGTCGCGGGCGTCCCGAGAGCACGCCACAGCACCGGGCCGATCCCGGTGAGCGTCTCGACCCGCTCGTCGAGGAGGCAGCTGACCACTCCGTCGCGCTCGACCCACTCGACGCCGGCGGCGCGCGCGAGCAGACCCGGGCCGGGCGCCGCCGCATCGGCCTCGGGCGCGTCGGCGACGACCGGCGACGCCTCCCCGAGGCGCTCCAGGAGCGGCAGCACCGTCTCCGCCTCGCGGTAGTGGAGCACCCGGGCCCCGCCGACGGAGTCGAGCAGCCCCGCGAGGTGGTGCAGCGCCGCGGGCAGCCGTGCGAAGTGGCTCAGCTCGGGCAGCAGCACCGAGAGCGCCTCGTCGAAGGCGATCGGCTCGAGCCGGGGCTCTGCCGGGCCGGACGGGTCGCGGGCGATCAGGAGCAGGGCGGTCAGGCGCAGCGGAGCGTCCGGCAGCGGCTGCAGGCCCATCGCGGCGGGGGAGCGGTGCCGCTTCCAGTCGCCGCCGTCGAGGAGGGCGACGGGCTTCCGGAACGGCAGCACCCGCCCGTCGCGGCGGACGGCGAGCGTCTCGTCGGTCACGTACCCGTACCGGCGCGCGGCGAGGCTCACGAGCGTCGACTTCCCGGCACCGGGCCGGCCGGCGAACGCGACGACGCGGCCGTCGGGCAGGGCGACCGCGGCGGCGTGCACGCTGAGCAGCCGGCCCTCGCAGGCGTCGGCCGCCGCGAGGGTGAGCGCGGCGCCGATGTGCTCGGCGAGGGCGTCCTCGGTCGGCTGCGCGATCACTCCGGGCTCCCCGACCGGCTCGGTCAGCGACACCCGGTACTCGGAGCCCGGGCGATCGGCGTCGTCGTCCACGTCGTTCCACGACTCCTCCACCTCCGCCACGAAGCGGTCGGGGACGGAGTCGTCGAAGGTGAAGCGCACGCCGAGACCGAAGGGGGCGCGGATCAGCCGGCGGGTCATGTCAGGTCCTGTCCGTTCGTCGGAGGTGGTCCCACGCGAGCGGAGCCGTGCGGGCGCCGCGTCGCAGCCGCCGCCACCAGCCGGCCGCCACGTCGATCCGGCGCGGGCCGATGGCGGGGTCGGCGGCGCGCAGGGCGTGGGGAGCGGGGAAGACGGCGCGGGCGAGGAGCAGCGGCCGCTGCCGCCAGCCGGCCGCGCGCACGGCCTGCACCCACCCCGCGGAGGCGTGGGGCGAGCTCGCGTTGATCCGCCACGCCCGCAGCTCGGCCGCGGGCACCTCCCCGGCGCGCGCGCGGATGCCGAGCGCGTCGAGGAAGGGCTGCGCGGTCTGGACGGCGCCGAGCTCCTCCGCAGCCGCCCGGAGCGGAGCGTGCAGCTCCGCGCGGGCGGCCACCGCCTCGACGAGCAGGTCGTAGTCGGAGGGCCGCGTGAGGCGCGGGTCGGTGATCTGCCAGGCGTCGCGGAGCGCGTGCAGCGCCAGCACGAGCGCCGAGTCGGCGACGCTGGCGGTCGCGACCGGACGGCCGGCCAGCTCCACGATCCGGTGCCGGCTCCACAGCGCCTCGAAGGCGTCGCGCGGCGGCACGAGGAATCCCGGCCACCGCCAGTGCACGTCGATGTCGACCGGCCACGCGGCGTGCCGGTAGGAGCGCGAGTGCTTGGCCGCGAGCGTCGGTCCGTCCGGCCAGGGCCGCTCGGTCCAGCCGTCGGCGGCCAGGAGGGCCAGGATCCCGGGCAGGTCGTCGGGGGCGACCAGCAGGTCGACGTCGCCGGAGGCGCGGGGCGGCCGGAGCCGGTCGGCGGCGGCGGTCGGTCCCTTGAGCACGAGTGCGCGCAGGCCCGCCGCGTCGGCCCGCCGGTGGACGAACGCCGACACGAGCGGCACGGCCTCGTCGGCCCAGAGAACGCCCACGAGCTCCATCCGGTCAGTATTCCAGCGCTCCTGCGGCCCGCGGAGCCCGGCCGGGGGCGGTGGAGCGGAGCGCTCGTCTCGGTGAGGATGGGCCCGCGGGCCGCGGGGGCGCCGCACGGAGGCGGGCGGGGCGGCGGATGATCCACGGGGGAGCGGGCGGCGCCGGGCGGCCTCCGGTGGCGCTCGCGACCAACAACGGCGACATCGGCGGCGGCGAGGTGATGCTGCTGAGCATCGCGGAGGCGCTCGAGGCGCTCGAGATCCCTGTCGTGGTCGTCGGCCCCTCGGAGCCGCGTGCGCTCGTCGCCGCCGCCCTCGCCGCCGGCCACCGGGTCGTCGAGCTCGAGGCCACGGGCAGACCCGCCTGGATGCGCGCGCTGCGGCGCTGGGACGCCTCCTCCCGCGAGGGCGTGCTGTGGTGCAACGGGCTGGTGCCGGCCGTCGCGACCGCAGGGCGTCCGCGGCGGATCGTGCATCTGCACCAGCGCCCGTCCGGCCTGCAGCGGCTGCTCGCGCCCGTGGCCCGCCGCGGCGCGCTGGCGACCCTCGTCCCCTCCCGCTACCTGGCGGGGGTCGTCCCCGGGTCGACCGTGCTGCCGAACTGGAGCCGCCGCGTCGACCTGCCGGAGGCGCGGCCGCGGGAGGACGGGACGACCGTCCTCGGCTTCCTCGGGCGTCCCTCGCTCGCGAAGGGGGTGCGGGTCCTCACCGAGGCGCTGGCGCTGCTGGAGGCCGGGGAACCGGGCGCGTATCGCCTGGTGCTGGCGGGCGAGCCCCGGTTCGTGGCGGAGCGGGAGCGTCGCGAGGTGGAGGCGGCCCTCGCTCCGGTCGCCGCTCTGGTGGACCGGCCGGGGTGGATCGAGCCCGGCGACCTCTTCGCGCGGATCGACCTCCTGGTGGTGCCGTCGGTGCAGCCGGAGTCGTTCGGCCTGGTCGTGACGGAGGCGATGTCGGCCGGCGTCCCCGTGGTGGTGAGCGATGCCGGTGCGCTCCCCGAGGTCGTCGGCCCGTCGATCGACGCCACGTTCCGAGCCGGGGATCCGCGGGCTCTGGCCGAGCTGATCAGAGCCCGGAAGAAGAGAGGACTATCGGAGTCGCGGGAGAGGGATCGTGCCCGCTGGAACGATTCCTACTCGCCGTCCTCCGGGAAGTCGGCTATCGACGGACTTCTGGCGCGGATGGCCCTCTCCGATGATTCCTGATCCTCCCGCCAGGAGACCGATCCGCTTTCCGGGGAATGCCGCGGCGAGCCTCTCCTCCTCCCTCCGGAAAGGACGACGATGACCCGCGAACCGGAAGTCCTCAGAGTGCTCGGACTGTTCCTCAAGCACCCGACACTGCGCCTGGCTCCGGGCGAGCCCTTCGCCCGCGGGAGGCTGCCGTACCGGGCCGACCTCCTCCGGGACGACTCGACGCGGCTCCTCGTCCCCGGTCACGCGTCTCGGCCCGCGCACGTGAAGCTGCGCGACGTCGTGGAGCACCGCACGGGGCTGAACGTGGACACGCAGCTGCGCGCGCTCCGGGCGGTCCGCTCGGCCGACACGGTGCTCTGCGTGCTCGAGCCGGAGGCGGGCCTCCCCGCGCTGCTCCGGCGCGCGCGGCTCGGGCCGTACGGCCGCACGCCGCTCGTGGTCCTCTCCTGCTGGTGGGCGGAGGAGCTGCTCACCGGCTCGCCGCAGCGGCGCCGACAGGTGGTCCGGCTGCTTCAGGGGGTCGACCGGCTCGTCGTGCTCAGCGAGAACCAGCGCGAGGTCTTCGCCCGCCACGGCGTCGACGAGCGGCGGATCGCACCGGTGCTCTTCGGGGTCGACTCCGACTACTACCGGCCCGTTCCGCCGCGTCCGAAGCGGTTCGAGGTGCTCGCCGTCGGGGTCGACCGCGGGCGCGACTTCGATTCGCTGGTCGCCGCCGCCGAGCGCCTGCCGCACCGGCGGTTCGACATCGTGACCACTCCTGCGCGGCGGCCGTCCCGGGCGCTGCCGGCCAACGTCGTCCTGCACGATCCCGTCCCGGTCGGTCGGCACCGCGACAACCTGCGCGACGCCGAGCTCGTCGTCGTCACCAGCCACGACCTCGCCTACCCGACGGGCCAGAGCGTCCTGCTGGAGGCCTCCGGCTGCGGGACCTGCACGGCGGTCACCGCGAGCGCCGCGATGACCGGCTACGTCCACGACGGCGAGACGTCCTTCTCGCTGCCCCTGCACGACCCGGCGGGGATCGCGGCGGTGCTGGAGGCGGTGCTGAGCGACGACGGGAAGCGGGCCGAGGTCGCCCGCGCGGGCCGGGAGCGGGTGCTGGCCGAGCTGAACGCGCGGCACATGTGGGCGGGCGTCCGCGCCATCCTCCGCGACGCGGTCCGCGAGCGCGGCCGGGGCTGAGCAGCGGTCGGCCGGGGCAACACCAGGCGACCTCCGCCCCGCCGGGAAGGGCCCGCCGACCGGGACCTCCGCGCCCCGGACCCGTGGATCCGCGCCGGATCGGGCGGACGCGGGAGGCGCTACTCCGGCGGCAGAGCGCGGGCGCGAGCGGACCGCTCCGCGAGCAGAGCGAGACCCGCGCCGATCACGACGAACGAGATCGGGGCGAAGAACACCTCGCCCAGCTGCGTCGCGCACAGCAGCACCAGGATGCTCGCCGCGCCGACCGCGTGCCCCGGGCGGCTCCCGGCCCCGGCGGCCGTCGTCGCGAAGCCGGCCACGAGCACGGTGCCGACGACGCCGACGAGCAGCACGACGCCGCCCTCGGCCATCAGCGCCAGGTAGGAGTTGTGGAAGAACCAGTCGATCCCGTCGACCCGCGCGGTCGCCTCGCCGAGTCCGGAGCCGGTCCACGGCGAGAGCGCCACCTTGTCGACCGAGGCGTCGAGGATGCGGGCGCGCAGGGCGTCGGAGCCGGCCCGCTCCACCCCGTAGTCGCCCGCCGTCGCCAGGTTCCGCTCGGCCCAGAGGAACAGCAGGACGAGGCCGCCGCCGAGGAGCGCGCGGAAGAGCAGGCGCAGGTACGGCGCCGCGACGAGCCACACGAGCGCGCAGGCGTAGGCCGCCATCGACGTGCGGGAGTCGGTGGCGACGACCGCAGCGGCTCCGAGCGCGAGCACGCCGATCCGCAGCCACAGCCGCGAGCTGAGCGCCGAGACCAGCAGCGCCGCCGCTCCGTAGACGAGACCGGCCACGTTCTTGTCCTGCAGGTAGCCGGTCAGGGCGCCCTGGTAGCTGTCCGGGGCGAGTCCCGCGACGAACAGCACGGCGTTCAGCGACAGCGCCGCGGCGAGTCCTTTGAGCCCCGAGACCACGTCGATCCGCCCGCTCGCGAGGAAGCCCGCGGCGAGCATGACGAGCGCGATGTTCGCCGCCCGGCGCAGGGCGTCGAGGCCGTCGAAGGACGAGCCGGCGAGGACGAAGGCGAGCAGGGCGAGGCACAGCCACGGGTACCAGGCGGCCCGTCCGAGACGGCGGGTGGGCCGCCGGAAGAGGCTGACGAGCACCAGGGCGGCCAGCGCCGTCTGGGCCAGCGGGACGCTCCCCGGGAGGAAGGGAGTGGGGAGCCGGTAGACCAGGAGGCCCATCAGGACGGCATCGAGTATCCGAGCGGAATGTGCTATCGGAAAGGCCTCATGAACGAGCGGGTAACGCCTCTCGGCGACGATCTCTCCCCCTGGCGCGGACATGTCGTCATCCTCGCAGAAAGGGCCTCCCGAGGGGTCGGGGACCGCCTAGGGAAAGGCGCTCCGCATTGCTAGCGTGACCGACACCTCAGCATCGTCGTGCGGCGCATGCGCGGCACGCAGAAAGGTGCGCAGTGACTGTCGTCGATCTCATCGCCTTCATCCGGCGGAACTGGCGGACCCTCGTGGTCGCCGTGCTCGTCGGAGCTCTGGCGATGGCCGCCTTCTCGTTCCTCACTCCGAAGGTCTACGAGTCGAGCTCGGCCGGATTCGTGATCGCCGCGAGCGACGGCAGCTCGGCCGATGCGATCAGCGGGTCGCAGACCGCAGTGACCCGGGCCAACGCCTACCTGCCGCTGATCTCGAGCAGCGCCGTCTCCGAGCGGATCGAGGCCGACCCGGAGGCGAATCCGGGCGGGGAGGCCCTGAGCGGCCGCCTCACCGCGAGGGTCGCTCCGGGCAGCACCCTGATCGAGGTCACCGCCGCGGCCGGGACCGCGCAGAACGCCGCCGCCCTGGCCAACGGGGCGCTCGCGGCGCTGGCGGCCGTCATCACCGACATCGAGACGCAGTCCGCCGCCGACCGCACACCGCAGATCACCGTCGTCCCGCTCGAGAACGCGGAGCCGCCCGCCGCTCCGACGAGCCCCGACTGGGTGCGGAACATCCTGCTCGGCGCCCTGGGCGGGCTCGTTCTCGGCTTCGGTCTCGCCTTCCTCCGCCGGGCCCTCGACATCCGCGTGCGGACCGTCGACGACCTCACCGAGCTCTTCGGCGTCGGCGTCCTCGGGCGCATCCCCAAGGCGGGACGCCCGGGCCGGACCGGCGGCCGCCGCGGCACCGACGCGCTCACCGCGGAGGCGTTCCGCTCGCTCCGGACGGGCCTGCGCTTCTCCAGCGTCGACGAGGAGACGCGCAGCGTCGTGATCACCAGCGCCAACCAGGCCGAGGGCAAGTCCACGATCGCCGCCGGACTGGCCCGCGTCACCGCGGAGTCCGGGCAGCGCACCCTCCTGGTCGACGCGGACCTCCGCCGGCCCTCCGTGGCGCGGATGCTGGACATCGACGGCGCCATCGGCCTCAGCGAGGTCCTCAGTCACCAGATCCCCGTGGACGACGCGATCCGCCCCACCGGCACCGCGGGCCTCTACGCCCTCCCGGCCGGGCACATCCCGCCGAACCCGTCCGAGATGCTCGGCTCCGAGGCGATGCGCGCCCTGGTCGCGCGCCTCTCGAAGGACTACTTCGTCATCATCGACGCGCCGCCCGTGCTGCCCGTCACCGACGCCTCCATCGTCGCGACCGTCGTCGACGGCGTCGTCTTCGTCGTCGCTTCGAACCAGACGCACCGGCCCGAGGTGGTCGCCGCCCGGCGGATCGTCCAGCAGGTCCGCGCCCGCGTGCTCGGCACCGTGCTCAACATGGTCACCGCCCGCGACGGCGACACCGGGTACTACTACTACGACCGCAAGAACGCGTACTACGCCGAGCCGCAGCCGGCGACGGGGCGCAAGCGCGCGGCGGCGGCACCGCGCCGGTCCGAGCTCGCCCCGGTGGAGTCGCGGGCCCTGCCTCCGCAGACGTCCCGCCGGGCGGCTCGATGAGCGGGCGCCTGCTCCTGCTCTGCCATGCGAACGTGGCCCGGTCGCCCTCGGCCGAGCTGATCGCGGCGCGCCTGCTCGGCGCCGGCTCCGACTGGCGGGTCGAGAGCGCGGGAACGCACGCGGAGGCCGGCCGCGGGATCGACCCCGAGCTCAGCGATGCGCTGCGGGCCCGCGGACTCTCCACGGCCGGGCACCGCGCGCGCCAGGCCGACGGCCGGATGCTCGCCGGCACCGATCCCGTGCTGGTGTTCGAGGCGGGCCAGCGGGAGTGGGTCACCCGCCACTTCCCGGCCGCCGCGCGCCGCACCACCACGGTCCGCCGGGCGGCGCGGCTGGCGGGAGCCGCCCCCGGCGTCCCGCTCCTGCGACTGCTCGCCGACGACACCGCCCCCTACGGCGCCGAGGACGACTTCGCCGACCCGTTCGGGCGCGGACCGGACGTCGCCGCGGCGGCCGTCGAGGACATCGACGCCCTGCTCCGGGTGATCCTCCCCGCTCTCGGCGCTCTGCCCGTCGGCGCGGAGCCCCCGGCCGCCACCGTCCGGAGCACCCGCCGCTCGCTCCGCCGGGACCGCGCCGCCGAGACGGTCGCGAGGTGACCGCCGAGGGGGTGAGCGTCGTGATCCCGCACTACGGCGACCCCGCGCCCGCGCTCGCCCTCGTCGAGCGGCTCCGCAGCCAGGAGTCGCCCCCCGCCCTCGAGATCGTCGTCGTCGACGACGCCTCCCCGGTCCCGTTCCCGGCCGGGATCGACGGAGTGGAGGTCGTGCGGCGCGAGCGGAACGGCGGCTTCGGCGCCGCGGTGAACACGGGCGCCGCCCGGGCGCGCCACCCGCTGCTCCTGGTGCTCAACAGCGACCTCGTCGTCGGGCCCTCCTTCCTCTGCGACCTGCTCGAGGCGGGACGGCCGTGGCTGCCCGCGGTCGTCGCTCCGGACCTCGTCGACGCGGGCGGGGAGCGGCAGTGGGTCGGCCGGCGCTTCCCGCGGCTGCGCCACTACGTCGTGGAGTGGCTCACTCCGCTCGCGCGCTGGCGCCCGCGGCTGCACGCCGCCGTCGGCCACGACACCCGGTGCGCCCCGGGCGCGACGGTGCCGGTGGACTGGGTGGTGGGCGCCGTGATGCTGCTGCCGGTGGCCGAGTTCCGCGCGGTCGGCGGGTTCGACGAGTCCTTCCACATGAACTGCGAGGAGGTCGACCTCCAGCGCCGGCTGCGCGAGCGCGGCGTGCCCTCGGTCTTCGCCGGCTCCGTCGTCGCCGAGCACACGGGAGGCGGCTCCTCCGACCCCGCGCGCCGGCTGGTCTGGCTGGTCGCCTCGCGCCTGCGCTACGCCCGCAAGTGGGGCGGACGCCCCGCCGCCCTCGCCGCGGCCCTGCGCGCCGCCTCCGCCGTGAACCTCGCCGCCAACGCGGTGCGCGCCGCCGCCGGCAGCGACGTGCGCCCGCTGGCCGTCCTCCGGCGCGAGCTCCGGCTCGTCGCCGCCGCCGAGGCGGCGTCCCGGTGAGCGGGCCCGTGCTCGTGGTGAGCCCGGTCTTCCACGGCTACTGGGAGGCGCTCGAGTCGGCGCTGGCCCACCTGGGCGACGACGTGGTCGTCCACCGCTACGACGCCGCGACCGGGCTGGCCCACGTGCGCGACGCCCTCGGCCACCGGCTCCCCGGGGGCCGGCTCCGGCGCTCGTCGATGCGCGCCGAGACCGACCGCGCGATCGCGTCGCTGCGGGCCGTCCGGCCCCGGGCCGTCCTCGTGGTGAAGGGCGACTCCCTCGGCGACGCCTGGTGGGAGGAGATCGGCCGCGCCGGCGTCCCCGTGGTGCTCTGGCTCTACGACGAGCTCCGCAACATGGGGCACCCCGTCGACCGTCTGCGCTCCCTCGCCGGGGAGGCGGTGTCGATCGTCAGCTACTCCGTCGCCGACGTCGCCGAGCTCGTCCGCGCGGGGGTTCCGGCCGGGCACCTGCCCGACGCCTTCGACTCCCTCCTCTCCTTCCGCCCCCGCCCCTCCTCCGCGGTGACCTTCGTCGGCGCCCGCTACCCCGAGCGCGAGCGCGTGCTGCGGGAGCTCGCGGCCGGCGGGGTCGCGGTCGAGGCGTACGGGCGGCAGTGGTCGCGCCATCCCTGGGACGTGGCGCGCACCGGCCGCTGGCGCTCGGCCGGCGTCCCCGCCCGCCGCGACGTCCCGCGGGCGGGCTACTACGGGGTGATGGCCGGCTCGACCGCGACCCTGGCTCTGCACGGCGCGGGCCACGGCGGACTCTCGATGCGCGCCTTCGAGGCGCCGGGCGTCGGGGCGCTGACCCTGATCGACCGGCCCGAGGTGGCGGAGTTCTACGAGGTGGGCAGCGAGGTGCTCGTCTTCGAGGAGCGCGACCAGCTCGTCGAGCACGTGCGGCGGGCGGGCGCGGACCCCTCGTGGGCGCGGCGCATCCGCGAGGCGGGCGCGCGCCGCACCGGCGCCGAGCACACCTTCGTGCACCGGATGCGGGAGGTGAGGGCCCTGTGGCGCTGACGCACCCGACCGACCTGGAGGCCTGGCGCCGCTGGCAGCGCGGCCGCGACCCGCTGCGCACCGCCCGGGCGGCGCTGCGGGGCTCCGAGCCGACCCGCCTGGTGCTGCACGTGCGCGGCGACCGGCCCGCGGTCCTGCTCGCGGTGGAGGCGTCGACGGCGAGCGCCCTCGCCTCGACCGCGGCCTCGCTCGCTCCTCTCGGCGGGGCTCCCGCGGCGGTCCTCGCTCCCTCCGGAGCCGGCGATGCGCTGTCCGGGCTGCTGCCGGGCCGCTGGAGGGCGCACCCGGTCGACCCGGAGGCGGACCCGCCCGCCGAGCTGCGGGGCCTCCGCGCCGTGATCGCCACCGGCCACTTCCTCGCGGCGGGAGCGGCCGCCCACCGCTGGTCCGGAATCCTCGGCGCCCGCTTCCTGGTCGTGCAGCACGGCCTGCTCACCCCCTCCGCCCCGCCGCTCCCGCCCGGAGCGACGCTGCTGGCGTTCTCGGAGGAGGACGCGGCCTTCTGGACCTCCGGCCGCAGCGACGTGGAGACCGAGGTCGTCGGCAGCCAGCTGCTCTGGACCGCGTCGCGCCGCCCGCGCCCCGAGCGGCTCGAGGAGCGGCCCCTGTTCCTCGGCCAGCTGCACGGCGCGGAGCTGCCCCGGCGGACGGCCGCGGCCACCGCCTCCCGCTTCTGCCGCGAGGCGGGCGCCGACTACCGCCCCCACCCCGCCGAGGTCGACCGCCGCTCGCGCTGGCAGCACGCGCGGTGGGAGCGCCGCGGCATCCGGGTGCTCCGCGGCGGCGACCTCGCCGCGCAGGCCCGGCCGGTCGCCTCGATCTTCTCGACCGGGGTCCTCGAGGCCGCGGCCGCCGGGATCCCCGCGTGGGTCGTCTGCGAGGACCCGCCCGCCTGGGTGCTCGAGTTCTGGAGCCGGTACCGGCTCGCGCGCTGGGGCGGGGAGACGCCGACCGCGGCTCCGCCCGTCCCGTCCGTCGAGCCGGCCGTCGCCGTCGCCCGCCGGGCACTCGCCATCGCCGAAGGAGGCACCCCGTGACCGTTCTCTGCGTCATCCCCGTGCGCGGGGGCTCGAAGGGCGTCCCGCGCAAGAACGCCCGCCCCGTCGCGGGCCGCCCGCTGGTGGTCTGGAGCATCGAGCAGGCGCTCGCCGCCGGTCTCGACGTGCTCGTGTCGACCGACGACCCCGAGCTGGCCGCGATCGCGGAGGGGGCGGGAGCGGACGTGCCGTTCCTCCGGCCCGCCGAGCTGGCGCGCGACGAGACGGCGACCGAGCCCGTCGTGCTCCACGCGATCGAGCACCGGGCCGCGCTGGGGCGCCGCCCGGACGCGGTGATGCTCCTCCAGGCGACCTCGCCGATCCGGCTCCCGGGCACCCTCGCCCGCGCGCTCGAGCAGTTCGCCTCGACGGGGGTCGACTCGCTGGTGGGCGTCGTCCCGCAGACGCCGTTCCTCTGGCGGCTGCAGGAGGGCGCCTCCGTGCCGCAGTACGACGTCACGGCCCGGCCGCGGCGCCAGGACCTCGCCGAGGCCGACTTCTTCTACCGCGAGACCGGGTCCCTCTACCTCACCCGCACCGAGGTCTACGAGCGCGAGCGCAACCGGATCGGCGGCCGGGTCGGCCTGTTCGTCATGGACGAGGCGGAGGGCGGGGACATCGACACCGAGGCGGACCTCGCGGTGGTCGAGCAGACCCTCCTCGGCCTGTCGGCGGGAGGCGGCGCATGATCATCGACCGGCACCTCGCCCCGTTCATCGTCTTCGCCGAGGACCCGGTGCTCACCGCGCTGGCCAAGATCAACGCGAACAAGCAGCGGATCGTCTTCTGCGTCGACGGGCACGGGATCCTCCGCGGGTCGGTGTCCGACGGCGACTTCCGCCGCTGGATCATCGCGAACCCGACGGCCTCCCTCGACGTCCCGGCCCTCGCCGTCGCGAACACCGCCGTCCGCACGGCGGGAGCGGACGAGCCGGCCACCGCGATCGCCGCCCGGCTCGGCCGCGACGGGATCAGCCACCTCCCGCTCGTCGACGATCGCGGGCACCTCGTCGCGATCGCGGTCGAGGGCGACCGGGCGCTGCGGATCGGCCGCCACGAGGTGGGCGACGGCCACCCGGCCTTCCTGATCGCGGAGATCGGCAACAACCACAACGGCTCGGTCGATCTGGCGCGGCGGCTGGTCGACCTCGCGGTCGAGGCGGGCGCCGACGCGGTGAAGTTCCAGCTGCGCGACCTCGACTCCCTCTACCGGCGCGCCGGCGGGGCCACCGCGGGGGAGGACCTCGGCGCCCAGTACACGATCGACCTCCTGCGCCGCTTCTCGCTGCCCGCCGAGCCGCTCCTCCGGGTCTTCGACCACGCGGCCGAGGCCGGGATCGACGTCCTCTGCACCCCGTGGGACGCCCCGAGCGTGCAGGCCCTCGTCGACTACGGGATCCCGGGCCTCAAGATCGCCTCGGCGGACCTCACCAACCACGGCCTGATCGAGGACGCCGGCACCCGGGGGCTGCCCCTGCTGCTCAGCACCGGGATGTCCCGCGAGTCCGAGATCCTCGAGTCGGTCGCGCTGCTGCGCTCGCTCGGCACCTCCTTCGCCCTGCTGCACACCCAGTCGACGTACCCGGCGCCCTACCGCGACCTCAACCTCGCCTACCTCGACCGGCTCGCCGAGATCGGCGGCGGCGTCGTCGGCTACTCCGGCCACGAGCGGGGCTGGCACGTCCCCATCGCCGCCGTCGCCCGCGGGGCCCGCATCGTCGAGAAGCACTTCACGGTCGACCGGGGGATGGAGGGCAACGACCACACGGTGTCCCTGCTCCCGGACGAGTTCCGCCGCATGGTCGGCGAGATCCGCGACATCGAGGACTCGCTCGGCACGCGCGACGCCCGATCGGTCTCGACGGGCGAGTCGATGAACCGCGTCTCGCTCGCGAAGTCGCTGGTCGCCTCCCGCGACCTCTCGATCGGGGACGTGGTGCGCGCCGCCGACGTCGTCGTCCGCAGCCCCGGCCGGGGCCTCCAGCCCAACGAGCTGCCGCAGCTGCTCGGCCGCGCGCTCCACCGCGACGTCGAGGAGGGCGGGTTCTTCTTCGCCGGCGATCTGCGCGAGAGCACGCCGTCCGGTCGGCCGTTCCGGTTCCGCCGCCCCTGGGGCCTGCCGGTGCGGTACCACGACCACGCGGCGCTCGCCGCGGAGTCGAACGCCGACTTCCTCGAGTTCCACTTCTCGTACCGCGACCTCGAGATCGAGCCGGACGACGTGTTCACCCGCCGCCTCGACTCCGGCTTCACCACCCACCTGCCGGACCTGTTCGCGGGCGACTTCCTCGTCGACCTCGCCTCCTTCGACGATGACGTGTGGGAGCGCTCGATCGCGGAGGTGCAGCGCACCGTCGAGACCACCCGGAGCCTCGCGCGCTGGTTCCGCCAGGAGGAGGACCCGATGATGGTCGTCACGATGGGCGGCTTCACCCGGCACGCGCACGTGGCTCCGGATCAGCGCGCTCCCCTCTACGAGCGCGTCGCCGACGCCCTCGAGCGGATCGACGCGAGCGGCGTCCGCGTGCTGGCGCAGACCCTCCCGCCCTACCCGTGGCTCATGGGCGGGCAGCAGTTCCACAACCTCTTCGTGGACCCGCGCGACACCGCCGAGTTCGCGGCCGCGACCGGCACGCAGCTCTGCCTCGACGCCTCGCACACCAAGCTCGCAGCGAACCACCTCGGGCTCGCCTTCTCGGAGGCGGTGACGCTGCTCGCTCCGCTCAGCGCGCACCTGCACCTCGTCGACGCGACGGGTGTCGACGGCGAGGGGGTGCAGATCGGCGAGGGCGAGATCGACTGGCCGGACTTCGCGGCGTCGCTCGACGAGCTGGCGCCCGGGGTGCCGTTCATCCCCGAGATCTGGCAGGGGCACGTGAACAGCGGCGAGGGCTTCTGGACCGCGCTCGAGCGGCTGGAGGAGTGGCTGTGACCCCGCTCGCGCTCTGGGCGGTGCCGGTCGGCGAGTTCGGCGGGGTGGCCCGCCACGTCCTCGACGCCGCCCGGCACGGGATCCCCGGCCACCGCCTCGTCGTGCTCTGCCCGGAGGGAGCACTCGCCGAGCGGCTGCGGGAGCAGGGCTCGGCCGTGACGACCGGGCGCTTCGGAGCGTCCGCCGGCGCCGCCGCCTCCGTGGCGACCCTGCGCGCGACCGCGGCGGCTCTCCGCCCGGCGGTCGTCCACTCCCACCTCGCCCACGCCGACCTCGTGACCGCGGCGACCCCGCTGCCCCGCGGGGTCCGCCGCGTCACGACGGAGCACGGCATCGCCGGGCCCGACGTCTACCACCGCACCGCACTGCGGGCGCGGACGACCGCGGCGGCGCACCACGCGCGGCTGCGGTCGTTCCACGGCGCGATCGCCGTCTCGGAGGCCACCCGCCGCACCATGATCGAGAAGTGGCGGCCGAGCCTGCCGGTGCAGGTCGTGCTGAACGGAGTCGACGCCGCGCCCCGCGACCGCGAGCCGGGGGAGCCGGGCTCCCTCCGGGTCCTCTCGCTCGCGCGCCTGGCGCCGGAGAAGCGCCTGGACGCGCTGCTCGAGGCCTTCGCGGTGCTGCACCGGCGCGTCCCCGGCGCCACGCTGACCGTCGCGGGCGAGGGACCGCTCGACGGCGCCCTGCGCGCCCGGGCCGAGCGGCTCGGCCTCGGCGACGCGGTGTCCTTCCCCGGCTTCGCCGATCCGGAGGCGGCGCTCGCCGCGGCGGACGTCGTCGCCCAGCTCTCGGTCTGGGAGAACTGCTCCTACA
Organism: Rathayibacter sp. AY1D9; assembly: GCF_002932395.1. Taxonomy (NCBI): domain Bacteria; kingdom Bacillati; phylum Actinomycetota; class Actinomycetes; order Micrococcales; family Microbacteriaceae; genus Rathayibacter; species Rathayibacter sp. AY1D9. Next base: position 2,997 of record NZ_PSVQ01000031.1, on the reverse strand, counting down.
CGCTGCTCGACGCGGCCGCCCGCGGGATCGGCGTGGTCGCCTCCGCGGTGGGCGGGAACCCCGAGATCGTCGAGCGGGACTCGCTGGTCGACGCCGACGACCCGGAGGCGGTGGCCGCGGCGCTGGAGCGGCAGGCGTCGAGGGCCGCGGCTCCTCGCGCCGTGCGGGACGTCGCCGCCATGTGCGGCGGGATCGCCGCCGTGTACGAGGGGGTGGCGGCGTGAGCGGCGGGTCCCTGCGGCCGGGGCTGCGCACCCTCCTCTCGCTGGCCGGCGCCGCCTCTCCGGGCTGGATCACCGCCGCCGTCGCGGGCTCCCTCGCGCTCGCGGTCCTCGACACCCTGGGCGTCGCCGCGATGGTGCCGCTCATGGCGCTGCTCACCGGGACCGACACCACCACGGGCGCGCTCGGCGTCCTCTCCGGCGTCCTCGGCTCGACGGACGTCCAGACCCTCCTCCCGATCATCGCCGGCTTCGTCGCGGTCGTCTTCGTGCTCAAGAGCGCCGGGACGATCGTCTTCCGGTGGTGGCTGCTCGGCCGCACCACGCGGATATCGGCCGACGCTGCGACGGAGCTGCTCCGGCGGTACGTCCTCGCGCCCTACGCCGTCCACCGCTCCCGGCGCCTCGCCGAGGTGTACCGGACCATCAACGACGCCAGCGCGCAGGCGGCCGGCGTGCTCCTCGGCGTGATCGGCATCGCCTCCGACCTGCTGGTGCTCGTCGCGATCGTGGCGATCCTGCTGGTCGCCTCGCCGGTCGCGACCCTGTTCGCGGCCGTCTTCTTCGCGGTGCTGCTCGGCGGCGTCCAGGCGCTCCTGCGGCGGCGGCAGGGCCGGATCGGCGAGGAGATGGCGGAGGCCGCGCTGGAGTCGTGGCAGTTCCTGCTCCCCTCGCTCGACGGGTTCCGCGAGGCGCGCCTGACCTCGAGCGCGGCGAGCCTGGTCGCCGGCTTCAGCGGGGCCAAGCGCCGCAGCGCCCAGGCTCTGCGCTCCCTCTCGCTCGTCTCGGAGCTGCCGAAGTACCTGCTCGAGATCGGCTTCGTCGTCGCCGTCGTGGGCGTCTCGGGGATCCTCGTCGCCACCGGCTCCGGCGCCGAGGCGCTCTCCGTCCTGGGCGTCTTCGCGGCCGCCTCCCTCCGCGCCCTGCCGACGCTCAACCGCGTCTCGGCCACGTTCGCGATCGTGCGCAGCGGGCAGGCGGGGCTGCGGATCGTCTCCGAGGCGGCCGAGGAGCTCGCCTCCGAGGGGGCGCACGACGAGACGCCCGGGCCGGGCGGCCGCTACTCCGGCGACATCGCGCTCGAGCACGTCACGTACCGCTACGCCGACTCCGACGTGGACGTGGTGCGGGACGTCTCGCTGGTGATCCAGCGGAACGCCACGACCGCCTTCGTCGGATCCAGCGGCGCCGGCAAGAGCACCCTCCTCGACCTGGTCCTCGGCCTGCTCCCGCCCACGAGCGGCCGGATCCTCTGCGGTGGGCGGCCGATCGACGAGGACCCGGCGGCCTGGTACGCGGGGCTCGGCGTGGTGCCGCAGGACGTGTTCCTCCTGGACGCGACGGTCGCCGCGAACGTCGCCTTCGGGGTGCCGGCGGCCGAGGTCGACCACGAGCGCGTGCGCGAGGTGCTGCGGACGGCGCAGCTCAAGGAGTTCGTCGGCGGGCTGCCGCAGGGTCTGGACACCCGCGTGGGCGAGCGCGGCGTCCGCCTCTCCGGCGGCCAGCGCCAGCGGCTCGGCCTCGCCCGGGCGCTGTACCGGCGCCCCTCCGTCCTCGTCCTCGACGAGGCGACGTCGGCGCTCGACAACCGCACGGAGCACGAGATCTCGCGGGCCGTCGCCGAGCTGCACGGCAGCATGACCGTCCTCGTGGTCGCCCACCGGCTCTCGACCGTGCGCGGCGCCGACCGGCTGCTCTTCCTCGACGGCGGCCGGATCGAGGGGGCCGGCACCTTCGAGGAGGTGCGGGCCGCGCACCCCGGCTTCGCCCAGCTCGTGGCGCTCGGAGAGCTCTCGTGAGCGGGGGAGGCCCGCGGTGGTGACGCTCGGCGACGTCCGCTCGACGCTGCTGGCGCCCCTCCGCCGACGGGGCACGACGGTGCTGCTGCCCGGCGAGTCGTTCGGGGTCGGGAACCTCGCCTACTTCTGGCTGCAGGCCCACGCCCGTCGGAGCCGCGGGGTGCCGACCGCGGTGCGCGCGACGCGGCGGACCGCGGAGTGGGCGGAGGTCTTCCCGCGGGTCGTCGAGGAGCTCGTGGTGCCCCCGGCGGGGATGTCGTTCTTCAGCCCCCGCGAGCTCGGGAGCGTCCACCAGGATTTCGGCGTGGAGTTCACGGCGGACGAGCTGGCGGACTTCGTCGCGACGATGCTGCTCCCGCCCGGCGGCCCCTTCACCGCTCTGGTGGCGGCGGCGCGACCGGAGGCGGACCTCACCCTGAACATCCGGCGCGGCGACTACTACAGCGTCCCGGCCTTCCGCGGCCGCTACTCCTTCGACGTGGTCGAGTACGTCGACGCGGCGCTCGCCCTGGCCCGCGAGCGGGAGCCCGTGCGCAGCGTCCTGATCGTGTCGGACGACCTCGACTGGTGCCGGGTGAAGCTGGCCCGCGTCCTCGAGGGCCTCGAGGTGCGCTTCCCGGGGGCGGGGACGCCGGTGCCGCAGCAGCTCGCCCTGCTGGCAGCGTCCCGCCGCCTGGTGCTGACGAACTCGACCTTCTCGTACTGGGGCGCGCATTTCGGCGACCACGTGCACGGCGGCGCCGACGTGATCGCGCCGTGGTTCCACAGCCGCGCGTGGAACGGAGGGGCGGCGACGCAGCTCGATCCGCGCTGGCGGGTGGTCCGCGACCTCCCCGGCGGCTGGGACGGCTGACGCGGAGAGTCGGAGTCCGGCGGCTGCGCGGGTGCGCGCGCACGGCGCCGGACGGGTGCGTCTGCTGGGCGCGTCCGCCGCGACGGTGACGGCCGTGACGGGCGGGCGCCCCGACCTCGCGGTC
>NZ_PSVQ01000030.1:0-45342 GCF_002932395.1 Rathayibacter sp. AY1D9 | reverse complement strand
GGGGAGCGCGTCGGGGGCGAGCGCGCCGCCGCAGACCGGGCAGGCGAGGGCGGGCAGCACCGTCGATCCGGGTCGGGCGGCCGGATCGAACGCGCTCACTCCGCGCCGGGCGCGCGCGCCCGCATGGCGGTGACCGCCGCGTTCAGCGTCGCGATGGTCGGCACCGCGAACAGCGCCCCGGCGAGCCCGGCCACCTCGAGCCCGGTCGCGACTCCGAGCACCACGGCGAGCGGATGCACCTTCACGGCGGTCCCGAGGATGAGCGGCTGCAGCACGTGCCCCTCGAGCAGGTGCACCAGGATCACGACGCCGACCATCACCAGCGCGGCGACGGGCCCGCTGAACAGCAGAGCGACCAGTGCGGCGAGCGCACCGGTCACGATCGCGCCGAGGATCGGGACGAACGAGCCGAGGAACACCACGATCGCGATCGGCACGACGAGCGGCAGCTGCAGCGCGAGCGCGCCGATGCCGATGCCGACGGCGTTGATCCCGGCGACGCCGAGCTGCGCGATCACGAACTGGCTGAGGGTCCGCCAGCCGGCGGCGCCGCCGCGCTCCATCGCGGGGCGCGCGCGGCGGGGGAGGAGGCGGAGGAACCAGTGCCAGATCCGGCGGCCGTCGAGGAGCAGGAAGATCAGCGAGAACAGGGTGAGGAGGGTTCCGGCGAAGACCTCGGCCAGCTGGGAGCCGACGGCGAGGGCCCCGGACGCGATCGTCGACGCCTGCGCGTCGGCCCAGTCGACCGCGCGCTGCGCCCAGTCCGAGAGCTGGACGTCCGAGAACGACAGCGGCGGGCTCCGCAGCCACGCCTCGACGCCGTCGACCGCGTCGAGAGCGCGCTGCCCCACTCCGCTGAAGCCGGAGCGCGACTGCACGATCACCAGCCCGACGAGGCCGGTCAGCAGGAGGAGCATCAGGACGATCGAGACCAGGACCGCGAGCGGGCGGGGGAGCCGCAGGCGCTCGAGCCGGTTCCGCAGCGGGGTGAGGAGCGCGGTGAGCAGCAGCGCGATCAGCACCGGCACGACGATCACGGGCAGCAGCGAGACGAGGCGCACGAGGAGGTAGAGGAGCCCGGCGACGGCGAGGAAGCGCCACGACCAGGCGGCGGCGATCCGCATCCCGGTCGAGACGTCGCCCGAGGCGTCGTCCGGCGAGTCCGAGGGGGCCGGAGCCGTGACCGCAGCCGGGGGAGCGGCGGCCGCAGGCGGACTCGCCGCCGTGCCGTGCCGCTCGTCGCGCGCTCGCCGTCCCCGCATGACCCCTCCGATCCTCTCGCAGTGTACGGCGGAGCGGCCGTCCGGGACCGGGAGGGAGCCCGGGGGCGCCCCGCCTGGAGGGATCCGGGCGCCGGATGTGCCGGCAGCGGCTCGTCCGGAGGGCGGAACGCGCCGGATCGCGCCGTCTCCGCCCCGTTCCCCGTCTCGGCCGCGGGAGGCCGGTCCGCGCCGGTAGCGTTGTGCGGGTCGATGCCGAGCGAGGAGGGCGACGGATGCTGGAGGCGGTTCTCGCGATCGCCGCGTGGTGCGCGGGCGCGGTGCTCGTCGTCAGCGGCGCCCTGAAGCTCGGCCGCACGGAGCGGTTCCGGGCGAGCCTCGAGGCGCTCGGGGTCCCCCTCCTCCTCCGGCGCCGCGGCTGGTTCGCGGCCGCCTTCCCCGTCGTCGAGATCGCGCTGGGCGCCGCGGTGGTGCTGGCGCCCGCTCCGGCGCACCGTGCCGCCCTCGTGCCGGTGGCGCTCCTCGACGCCGTGTTCCTCGTCGTCGCCGTCCGCGCGGTCCGCGCGACGGAGGACGTCGACTGCGAGTGCTTCGGCGGGCTGGGCTCGGCACGGATGACCGGACACACCGTCGCGAGGAACGCGGTGCTGCTCGCGCTCGCGGTCGCCGGGGCCCTCGGCGGGCTCGCTCCGGCCGCGCTGCTCGGCGGCGGCGGTGCCTCGGCGGCGGCGTCCGGGCTCGCCGCCGCTCTCGCCGCGGTCTCGCTCGTGCTGGTGCGCGACCGCCGTGCGGCGTCGACGGCCGCTCGCGTCCGGGCGGCCGCCCGCCTGTCCGCAGCCGACAGGGAGTCCGCGCCGGGGCGCGCGCCCGAGGGCGACCTCTCGGCCGCCGACCTCGCGTTCGTCACAGTGGCCGGCGAGCTCCTGACGCTCGAGGAGCTGTCCCGCCCGGCGACGCACCTCGTCTTCTTCTCGCCCTCGTGCGCCGCCTGCCACGCGCTCGTCGAGCGCTTCCGCTGGTGGCCCCACGGCCTGCGCCCGGGCGAGGAGCTGCTGCCCGTCCTCCTCGGCAGCCGCGAGGACTTCGCGGTGCACGCCGTCTACGGGCCGCTCGTCGACCACGCCCTCTACGATCCGGAGGGCCGCGTCGCCGCCGCCCTCGGCCGAGCGGGGACGCCGGGCCACGTGCTGCTCACGCCCGAGCGTCCGCTCGGCGACGGCTGGACCTCGGGAGCCGCGTCGATCGAGGCACGCGTGCTCCGGCCCGGATTCCTCGCCGAGCTGCAGGCGGCCGGCCCGGACCCGGCTCCGGCGGCCGGCGGCGCGGTACCGGCGGGGTGACGACGGCCGGCGGGCGGAGCGGTGCCGCCGGGCTGTCGACGACCGACCGACGGCGGCCGGGCTCAGCGGCGCTCGAACTCGCCGGACATCGAGCCGTGCACGGGGTGGGCGGGATCGTCACCCACGGCGCGGGCGGGATCGTCGATCTCCACGGCGCGGGACGGGGGCTCCTCGTCGCTCGCGTCGAGGCCGAAGCCGTCCTCGAGCAGCTCCTGGGCGATGCGGCTCGACAGGCCGCTCCTCTCGCCCGGTCCGGGGTCGCTCTCCGGGTCGACGGGGGCGGCGAACGCCTGCTCGAGTCCGGACGCCGGCATCCCGGCGTCGTCGATCGAGTCGGCTCGCCCGTCGAAGGGTCCTCGTGCAGGTCTCGGCATGCGCCCGAGCGTAGAGGACGGGCCCCCGGAGGTCGACGCTCCGTCGCGCACTGCCGGGCCGCCCGCGCGCCGGGTCAGTCGTGCAGCGACCAGGAGTGGGGAGCGACCTGGACGCCGCCGACGGTCGCCGTCTCGTCGGCGATGTTCAGCGCGAGCCGCGCGGTGCGTCCCTCCGGGCCCTCCGCCACGAGCATCACGGCGGTGTTGGAGAGGTCGACCGTGCGGGTGCTCGCGCCGACCAGCCACGGGTTCCGTCGGCGGAACGCGACGACCTCCTGGTGGGCCCGGTAGGCCTCCCCGCCCGGCCACTCGGCGGGCTCGGCCGGGAACTCCGGGCGGATCGCGTCGTCGCCGCCGATCCGCTCCTCCTTGACGCCGCGCAGGCCCCGCTCGTCGCCGGAGTAGATGCTCGGCACGCCGGCGACGAAGCCGAGGATCGCCGTGGCGTGGCCGTGGTGGCGCTCGTCGCTGACGGCGCTGGCGATCCGGGTCACGTCGTGGTTGCCGACGAAGGTCAGGGGCAGGAACTCGCGGACGAAGTCGTCGTGGCGCTTCAGGGACCAGGCCAGCTCGAAGAGGTTCGCCTCCTCGAGGGAGTTGCGGACGGCCTTCCAGAGCTCGTACTGCGTGACCGAGTCGAGCCCCGACTCCCGCACGTAGCCGGTGTAGTCGCCGTGGATGACCTCGCCGACGAACCACGCGTCGGGGAAGCGCTGCCGCACCGGGTCGATCGCCGCGTGCCAGGCCGCCGGCGCGACCGCGTACGCCGCGTCGAGCCGCCAGCCGTCGATGCCCCGCTCGAGCCAGTGCGCGAGCACGGAGGACACGTGCTCCGCGACCTCGGGGTTCCCGTTGTCGAGCTCGACCAGGGCGTCGTGCCCCTCGAACACGTCGACGCGGAGGCCGTCGACCTCCTGCGACCGCTCGCTGCGGGAGAAGCGCGCCGCCTCGGGGGAGCCCTCGCCGGCCGCGACGGCGGCACGCCACCAGGGGTGCTCCCGTCCCACGTGGTTGAAGACCCCGTCGAGCAGCACCCGGATCCCGCGCTCGCGGCACGCGGCGATCAGCGCGTCGAGGTCTGCCTCGTCGCCGAGGCGGGGATCGACCCGGAAGTGGTCGACCGTGTCGTAGCCGTGGGTGGAGGAGGCGAAGACCGGCCCCAGCAGCAGCCCGTTGCAGCCCAGCGCCAGCAGGTCGTCGAGCCAGGGGAGCAGGGCGCGGAGGCGGTGCTGCGGCTCGTCGTCCGGGCCCGGACCCTCCGAGGCGCTCGCCTCGGCGCCCGTGAAGCCGAGCGGGTAGACGTGCCACCAGATCGCCGTCGAGATCCAACCGTCCGTCTGAGCCATCGTGGCCGTCCTCTCGGCCCGCTCGGGCGCGGGCCGCCGTCACTGTAGCGAGGCGGGCTGGACCGGAGCCGCGCCCGCTCACGAGCCGGGCCGCAGGGCGGCGATCCAGGCCAGCACGGCGAGGCCCGCCCGCACGGAGGCGGGTGCCGTGACGGTGCAGACGAGCAGCGCGAGAGCCGCGCAGGCGAGCCCGGCCACCGCGCTCCTCCGCTCGCCCGCCCACCGCAGCGCCCGCACGGACGCGATCACCGCGGCGACCGCCACGGCGACGGCGGGGAGGGCCCAGAGCGGATGCACGGAGGACGCGAGCGCGAGCAGGCCCAGCGCGAGCGCGGCGAGGCCGGGCTCGTACGGCCGGCGAGCGGGAGGGTGCCGCCGGGGCGGCCGGGGGAGGGCCGCGTCGGCCGGAGCGGATGGAGGGAGGAGTGCCGTCGTCGTCATGAGCCGATCCTCGTCAGGCGGCGGACTCTGCGGAGTGGCGATCGGCGGATCGGTGGACGAGAGGCGCCGAGCGCCTCCTGTGGAGGGACCGACCGGCGCGATCGGCGTCGTTCCGGGCGTCTCGAGGCCGGAATCGCCGGAGATCCGGGGCGGGGCTGGTAGGTTACCGACGGTCCGACCGGTTGAGGACGTCCGTCCCCGGCCGAGGACGATCCATCGAAACCAGCTGTTCCGACAGCGAGAACGTCCTGGGAGGACACTCCATGGCTGACAAGTCGCTCAACCGCACCGAGCTCGTCGCGAAGATCGCCGCCGACTCCGGCCAGAGCCAGGCCGCCGTCAACGGCGTCCTCGACTCGCTCTTCACCACCCTCGCCGACTCCGTGTCGAACGACGTGAAGGTCACCATCCCCGGCTGGATCGCCGTCGAGCGCACCTCCCGCGCCGCGCGCACCGGCCGCAACCCGCAGACCGGCGAGACCATCCAGATCGCCGCCGGCCACTCGGTCAAGGTCTCCGCGGGCACCAAGCTCAAGGCCGCCGCGAAGTAGTCGCGCCCTCCGACACGGCCCCGGCACTGCGCCGGGGCCGTCGTCGTCCGCGGACGCGGCTGCCGATCAGCCGCGGAACGTAGGCTGGACCGGTGAATCGAACCGTCCGGATCGTCGGCCCTGCGCTCGTGCTCGTCGCCGCAGCGCTCGTCGCCCTCCTCGCGGCCCTGGCCTTCGGCGGGGGAGCCGCGGCTCCGCTGCTGAACGATCCCGGCCCCGTGGTCCGCTACGGCCTCCCGATCGCCAAGCTGGCCGTCAATCTCGGCGCCGCGGGGATGATCGGCTCGCTCGTGCTGACGCTGTTCGCGCTGAGCCCCCGCGCCGCTGCCGCCCGCGACGCCCGATCCTCGTCCCGCGCCTCGACCGCTCACGCCTCCTCGCGCGCCGGTCAGTCCTCCTCGCGCGCCGGTCAGTCCTCCTCGCGCGGCGGCCAGTCCTCCTCCCGCGCCGGATCGACGCGCACCGCGGTCGCCCCCGCGAGCCCCGCGCCCGCCGAGGCCGCGCCCGAGCCGCGCACCGAGTTCTCGATCGCCCTCGACGTCGCCGCCGCCAGCGCCGCCTTCTTCGCCGCGGCCAGCGCGGTGACCGGGTTCCTCACCTTCCTCAACGTCACGCAGACGCCCCTGAGCCTCGACCGCGACTTCGGCACCAAGCTCAGCTACTTCATCGGCAGCATCGAGGTCGGCCAGGCCTGGCTCATCACGACGCTGCTCGCGGCCGTCGTCACCGTCCTCTGCTTCGCCGTCCGCAACCAGACCGCGCTCGTCTTCGTCACGGGCCTGGCCCTGCTCACGCTGCTGCCGATGGCGCAGCAGGGGCACTCGGCGGGAGCGAGCGGGCACGACGCCGCCGTCACAGCGCTGGGCCTGCACCTCGTCTTCGCGGCGATCTGGCTGGGCGGCCTCATCACCGTCATCGCCCTGCGGCCCCTGCTCGGCGGCTCCCGCCTGCTGCCCGTGATCGAGCGCTACTCCAGCCTCGCGCTCGTGAGCTTCGTCGTGGTCGCGGCGTCCGGCTACGTCAGCGCCGAGCTCCGGCTCGCCACCCTCGACAACCTGCTGACCGGCTACGGGATCCTCGTGCTGGTCAAGGTCGCGGCGCTGGTCGCGCTGGGCCTGTTCGGCGTGCTGCAGCGCCGCTATCTCATCGAGCGGATGCGGAAGGCCGGCGGTGTCGGCGGCCGCAGCTTCTGGTGGCTGGTCGGCGCCGAGATCGCCTTCATGGGGATCGCCTCCGGAGTCGCCGCGGCGCTCGCGCGCACCGCGACCCCGGTCGACCAGATCGCCGCCAGCCAGCTCACGGATCCGACCCCGGCTCAGCTGCTGACGGGCGAGCCCCTGCCGCCGCCCGCGAGCGCGATGAACTTCCTCACGCTCTGGAACATCGACCTGGTCTGGCTCCTGGTCTGCTCCTTCGCCATCGCGTTCTACGTCGCCGGAGTGGTGCGCCTGCACCGCCGGGGTGACCGCTGGCCCCTGCACCGCACGATCCTCTGGATCGCGGGCATGCTCCTCCTGGCCTACATCACGAACGGCGGGGTGAACGCATACGAGAAGTACCTGTTCAGCGCCCACATGCTCTCGCACATGGTCCTCACCATGGCGGTGCCGCTGCTGCTCGTCCCGGCGGCACCGGTCACGCTCATCGCCCGCGCCGCCGCCCGCCGCACCGACGGCTCCCGCGGTGCCCGCGAGTGGGTGCTGCTCGCCGTGCACTCGCGCTTCGCCACCGCGATCTCGCACCCGATCGTCGCCGCGCTGCTGTTCGTCGGGTCGCTCTGGGGCTTCTACTACTCCCCGCTGTTCCGCTGGGCCACCACGGACCACATCGGCCACGAGTGGATGATCGTCCACTTCCTGATCACCGGCTACCTCTTCGTCAGCGTCCTGATCGGAGTGGACCCGAGCGTGCACCGCGTGCCCTACGCGATGCGCCTCCTGCTGCTGCTGGGCACCATGGCGTTCCACGCCTTCTTCGGCCTCGCACTGATGACGGGGGAGGGGCTGCTCCTCGCCGACTGGTACGGAGCGATGGGCTGGGGCACCTCCGCGCTCGCCGATCAGCAGGCGGCCGGCGGCATCGCGTGGAGCATCGGCGAGATCCCCACCCTCGCGCTCGCGATCGTCGTCGCGATGATGTGGAGCCGCTCCGACGCCCGCGAGACCAAGCGCCGCGACCGCCAGGCCGACCGCACCGGAGAGGCCGAGCTCACGGCCTACAACGACCGCCTGGCCGCCCTCCAGAAGCGCGGCTGATCCGCGCCGGGCCCCGGGGTCCCGGCGGCCCGCGGGTACAGTGGAGCGGTGACTCAGCCGACCCTCTCCGACGAGCAGCAGCGGGTCTTCGACCTCATCGAGAACACGCGCGAGCACCTGTTCGTCACGGGTCGCGCGGGCACGGGCAAGTCCACCCTGCTCAACCACCTGAGCTGGAACACCGACAAGCAGATCGTCATCTGCGCCCCCACCGGCGTCGCGGCGCTGAACGTCGGCGGCCAGACCATCCACTCGCTCTTCCGACTGCCGATCGGCGTCATCGCCGACTCCGACCTCGACCAGCCGCCCGAGCTGCGCAAGCTCCTCAACACCATCGACACGCTCGTCATCGACGAGATCTCCATGGTCAACGCCGACCTGCTCGACGGGATCGACCGCAGCCTCCGGCAGGCGCGGCAGCGCCGCTCCGAGCCGTTCGGGGGCGTGCAGGTCGTCCTCTTCGGCGACCCGTTCCAGCTCGCACCCGTGCCCGGCGATCCGGAGGAGCGCGCCTACTTCGCCGACCGCTACCGCTCGCTGTGGTTCTTCGACGCCCTCGTCTGGCAGGAGGCGCCGCTGCGGATCGTCGAGCTCGGCCGGATCCACCGGCAGAGCGACGAGCGCTTCAAGTGGATGCTCAACGCGGTCCGCTTCGGCATGGTGACGAAGGAGATCGCCGACGTGCTGAACGCGGCGGGCGCGCGGACGCCTCCGGCCGACGACGCGATCACGCTCGCGACCCGCAACGACACGGTCAACCGCATCAACCAGGCGGCGCTCGCGCGGCTGAAGGGCCCGCTGAAGACCGCGTCGGCCGAGATCAGCGGCGACTTCGGCGGGCGCGCCTATCCGGCGGACCAGAACCTCGAGCTCAAGATCGGCGCGCACGTGATGTTCCTGCGCAACGACTCCGAGCAGCGCTGGGTGAACGGCACGATCGGCCGTGTGACGAAGGTCGCGGGAACGGTGTGGGTCGAGGTGGACGGCGAGGTCCACGAGGTCGAGCCCGCGACCTGGGAGCGCTACCGCTACTCCTACTCCGCCGCGACGAAGAAGCTCACCCGCGAGATCGTCGCCGAGTTCGCACAGTTCCCGCTCCGCCTGGCGTGGGCGGTCACGATCCACAAGTCGCAGGGCAAGACCTACGACTCCGCCGTGGTCGACCTCGGGCAGCGCGCCTTCGCCCCCGGGCAGACCTACGTGGCGCTCAGCCGCATCACGAGCCTCGAGGGGCTCTACCTGACGCGGCCGCTCCGGCCGAGCGACATCATCGTCGACAAGGACGTGCTGCGCTTCATGTCCGAACGGCGAGCCGAGCCGGCCGCCGTCGCGGAGGCGTCCGCGGACTGACGCCCCGCGGAGGACGTGGGAGCAGGGGCCTCAGGCCGCCGCGCAGGTCCGGGCGAGATCGCGGAACAGCTCCGTCGTCAGCCGGTACGCCTCCGCGACCTCCGCGATGACCCGCTCGCGCTCCTCCTCGTCCCAGCCCGCGGCGTCGAGCTGCTCGCGATAGGTGGCGCGGAAGGCCGACGGTGCGGCGATCTCGCCGAAGAGGAAGAAGCCGACGCCGTTGGTCTCGAAGCCGAACCGCCGCTGCAGCAGCCCGCGGACGATCGCGCAGCCGGAGAGGTCGCCGAGGTAGCGCGTGTAGTGGTGGGCGACGAAGCCGCCGCTCCAGCCCGAGGCCACGGTGCGGATCCGGTCGACGTAGGCGCTGGTCGAGGGCAGCGGGCGGATGCGCTCCCGCCAGTCCTCGCCGACGAGGAAGCGCAGGTCCTCCGCGATCGCGGGGAGCCGGGTGAGCTTGGCCGAGAGGAAGGGCTCCGCGACGGGATCGCCGGCCATGTCCTCCGCCACGGCCTCGAGGGCCTCGTAGACGAAGTAGTGCTGCGAGATGAGCGCGATGTAGTCGTCGCGGCTGCCGGAGCCGGTCATCAGCGAGGTCATGAAGGCGGCGCCCTCGTCGTCCGCGCCGGACTGCCCGATGCGCAGGCGCAGGGCCTCGGAGAACGGGATGACGTTCGACACGGTGGCCTCCCTCGGCGACTGAGGTCTGCCTTACCTTAGCCGAGCGGGGCCGCCGGGACCAGAGGGCGTCAGTGCCCGTGTCCGCGGTCGACGACGGAGTGCATCATCCCGCCCATGTCGCCCGAGCCGCCCGAGGAGGCGGCCATGGCGGGGGTGGCGAGGGCGGAGACGGTGAGCGCGCCGGCCAGGAGTCCGACGAGAGCTCGCGACGGCGAGACGGCCTTCTCCTCGACGCGCGGAGAGCGGAGCGAGACGGCCACCACGGCGACCGCGATCAGCTGGAGGGCCGCGGCGGCCAGCGCGGGGAGGGGCTCGGCGAGTGCGCCGAGGGCCAGAGCGAGGGCGAACGCCGCCAGGGAGGCGACCGCGACGACCAGCGCGGAGCGCGGCACGACGATCCGGCCGCGCGCCAGGACGAGGACCGCCCAGAGGATCTCGACGGCACCGAGCACTCCGATCACCGGGGCCTGCACGCCCTCGCCGCCGGCGGCGAGCGAGAGATGGACGAGCCCGGCGCCGAGTCCGGCGAAAGCGGCGTTGCAGCGGGCCACGGTGGTCATGGCGGCTCCTTCGCTGGATCGGGGAAGAAGAGGAGGCCCCGGATCGACACACCGCATCGTGTCGTCCGGGGCCGTTCAGTCCGTCCGCCGCGGAAAACGGCGGGCCCACGGCGGACGGAGTAGAGGGGGGCGGCGGGTGCCGCCCGGGTCAGGCGGTCGCGGCGGTGCGCGTCCTCGCCGTCTTCTCGGTGCCGAGTCCGACTCCCAGGAGCACCAGCGCGCTGGCCAGGTGCAGGAAGTGGTCGGCGGTGTTCAGCGCCAGCACGTTCAGGGCGGTGTCGACCAGGAAGAAGCCGACGATGCCGAGCAGCAGGTACACCGCTCCGACGGTCACGTTGACGGTCTTCGCCGCGGCGACGGTCGACAGGCCCGCGATCAGCAGCGCGCCTCCGATGAGCAGGTGGGCGATGTTGTGCAGCGGGTTCACCTCGAAGATGCCGAGCAGGAGCCCGCCTTCGGTCGAGAGGAACTGCACGCCTCCGGTCACGACGAAGCCGAGGAGCCCGACGACGACGTAGACGGCTCCGAAGAGAGTCGCCAGCAGTCGATTGGGGGATCTGCGCATGGTCTCTTACCTCCTTCGAGCAGCGCCTCTGCGCTGTACTCCCTCTCTTCGTAACCCGGCGCCTGCCGGTTTGGGAACGGGGTGGACTCCGCCGGTCACGGTCAGGACACGAATCGCGATCGCGCGCTCAGCGGCCCTCTCCGGCCCGACGGAGCCCCCGTACAGTGGTGCCGTTCGCAGACGACGGGGGAGTCGCACGGCATGGGATCTCGCAGACGGACGCGGACGGGGCTGCTCGTCGTCCCGGTCCTCGTGCTCGCACTGGCCGGCTGCACGCCCGCCGCCGCCTCGCGCGTGGCGGAGGCGCCCGCGCAGGCGGCGTCGGAGGAGCTCGCTTCCGCCCTGTCGGGGTTCCTCGACGAGACGGTCGGCGTCGCCGGCGCGACCGGAGCGGTCGCCGGGGTCTGGTCGCCGTGGGGCGGCAGCTGGGAGGGCGCGGTCGGCTGGGAGTCGGACGAGCGCACCACCGCCCTCACCACCGACGCGCACCTGCGGCTCGGCACCGGCGGCACCGAGGCGATGACCTGCGACGTGGTCCTCGCCCTCGCCGACTCCGGCCGGGTCGACCTCGACGCCGACGTCGGCGAGACGCTGCGCTCCCTGCCCGGCATCGACGGGCTCACCCTGCGCGAGCTCTGCGCGCACACCTCCGGCCTGGCCGACTTCCGCTCGGCGCTCTGGCCGACCGTGCTCCAGAACCCCCCGCGGCAGTGGCCGACGCTCGAGCTGCTCGCCGCGGCCCAGGTGCGCGGTGCCTCGGCCGAGCCCGGAGCGGCGTGGTCCGACTCCGCCACCGGTCCGCTGCTCGCCGGCATCGTCGCCGCGCAGGTGACCGGTCGGAGCATCGGGGAGCTCTACGACCAGTACGTGGTGCCGCGGTACGGGCTGCGGAGCACGGAGCTGCCCGGCGCCTCCGAGGTCGACCTGCCCGCTCCGTCCCCCCGCGGCTATGCGGTCGCGCTCGACCCGGCGACCGGGGAGAAGCGCTGCGACGTGCGCCTCGACGTCACCGCCGCGTCCCCGTCCGCCCTCGGCGCCGCCGGCGGAGCACTGACCGATCTGGAGGACCTCCGGCGGCTGGCGACGGGTCTCGCGGCCGATCCCGCGGACGACGCCATGTGGCGGGACCCGGTCGTCCAGGGCCAGGGCCGCGCCGACTACCTCCGCGCCGGGCTCGGCGGGCACGAGGCGGGACCCCTCCGCGGCTTCTCGGGCCTCGCGCCCGGCTTCGTCACCGCGGCGTACTCCGACCCGGTCTCGGGCCTGACCGTGGCCGTCTCGATCAACAGCTCGACGCCCGGCGGGGACTTCGCCGCGACGGTCGCCCGCACCCTGGCCGCCATCGCGGTCGAGCAGGGAGCCGCGGCGGGAGCCGAGGGCCTGCCCCAGCTCCCGTGGACGGCCGACGGCGAGCGCGGCGCCGTGCAGGGGACCCCGACGCGCTGCTGATCCGGCGGCGCCCTACTCTGGTGCCATGCCGATCACTCCCGACACCAAGGACTGGACCTGGGTCCTCGAGCGCCCGTGCCTCGAATGCGGTTTCGACGCCTCGCTCGTCGACGCCGACGAGGTCGCCGAGCTCATCCGCGAGAACGCCGCCGCCTGGCCCTACGTGCTCGACCGCGACGACGCGGCGGGCCGGCCCGACGACGAGACCTGGTCGCCGCTCGAGTACGCCGCGCACGTGCGTGACGTGCACCGCATCTACCGCACCCGTGTGCAGCTGATGCTCGCCGGCGACGACCCGCTCTACCCCAACTGGGACCAGGACGTCACCGCCGTGGAGGAGCGCTACGACCAGCAGGACCCCGCGACGGTCGGCCGCGAGCTGGTCGAGGCGGCTGAGCGCATCGCCGAGGTGTTCGACTCCGTCGCCGGTGCCCAGTGGCAGCGCCGAGGCCGCCGCAGCGACGGCGCGGCGTTCACGGTCGACACGATCGCCCGCTACTACCTGCACGACGTCCAGCACCACCTGCACGACGTGCAGGGCTGAGCTCAGGTGTCGATGAGCTGGGGATTGAGGAACGAGAGCGTCCGCGCGTAGGCGAGCGCCGCGGAGGCGGGGCTGACCGCGTCGCGCAGGTTGCCGTTCGCGAAGTGACGCTGCGTGTCCGGGTAGGTGTGCGCCGTGACCGGCGTCCCCGACTCCTTCAGCCGCCCGACGAACGACTCCGGGTCGTCGCCCGCGGGCCACTCGTCGCTCTGCGCGTAGTGCAGGAGGGTGGGGCACGGGACCAGCACGTGCTCCTCCCCACCGAGGGTGGCGTAGTACGCGACCACCGCGTCCACGAGCCCGGTGCCCGCGGCGAGCAGCCCGAGGCGGCCGCCGAAGCCGAAGCCGATGACGGCGCTGCGCGGCGCCCCGGCCGCGACTCCGGTGCCGACCGCCTCGGCGACGGCGGCGAGGGTGCGGTCCTGCGCGGCCATCGCGGCGAGGTCGCGCGCGTCCTCCGGGGCGAGCGTGGCCCAGCCGTCGTAGAGGTCGGGCACGAGCACGTGGTAGCCGTGCTTCGCCACGGCCTCGGCGAACGGCTCCAGCCACGGCAGGCGCCCGAACACGTCGTGCAGCACGACCACCACGGGCCGGCCGGGGTGCCCGTACTCGAGGGCGACGCCCGGCGACGGGATCTGGACGAGCTCTGTCACCCCTCCACCCTGCCCTCTGCGTCCCGCGATCCCGCGCGCTGCCGCGGATCCGCCCGGCGTGTCGCGTCGAAACGCCGCGCGGGCGCCTCACCGCTCCGCGCGGCCGTGCGGCTTCAGCGGCAGGACGACCTGCTCGCGCAAGTGCTCGTAGACGACCGAGGTGCGCACGTCGGCGACCTCGCGGCGCTGCGTCAGCTCGTCGATGACGAAGGCGTAGAGGTCCTGGTTGTCGCGGACGGCGACGTGGATGATGAAGTCCTCCGAGCCGGAGGTGACGAACACGCCGACCGTCTCGTCGAGGCCGGCGACCCAGTCGCGGAAGGCCTCGATGATCTCGCGCGACGGCGGACGGATGCGGACCGCGATCAGCGCCTGCACGCCGCGCCCGAGGGCCGCGAAGTCGAGAGTGAGCGTCGCGCCGGTGATCACGCCGCGGCGCCGGAGGCTCCTCGTGCGGTCGAGGGCGGTGGTCGGCGAGACGTGCACGGCGGCTGCGAGGTCACGGTTCGTGATCCGTGCCTCCGACTGCAGGACCTGCAGGATCCGGACGTCGAGTTCGTCGAGTGCCGCTCCTGGGCCGTTCTGCTGGTCGTTCATACGGAGATCCTGCCGAAGGGGAGCCCTCCTGCCTACTGTTCGTGACGTCACTGCGCACGAACCGAGGAGCATCATGACCATCCCCGCCCCCGACGCCGTCGGCTTCCACCCCGACGAGATCGACACCGCCGCGCCCACCCGCTCGGCCCGCCTCAAGTGGGTGGTCGTCGTCGACGAGTCCCTCCCCGCTGGCCGCGCCGTGAACGCCGCGATCTGCGTGGGCGCCGCGACGGCCGCGCACGTCGCGGGGCTGCTCGGACCGAGCCCCGCCGACGCGTCCGGATCGCTGCATCCCGGTCTGCCGTGGGCCGGCTGCACGGTCCTCGCCGCCGACGCGGCGACCCTGCTCGCGATCCGCGCGAAGGCCGAGGCGCACGACGGGACGTTCGTCGCCGACATGCCCGCGTCGGCGCAGGCCACCCGGGTGTACGACGAGTACCGGGAGGCGGTGGCGGCGAGCGGCTCCGACGAGCTGCAGTACCTCGCGGTCAGCCTGGTGGGGCCGAGGAACCGGATCGACAGGATCGTCGGGCGGCTGCCGCTGCTGGGCTGACGGACACCGCGGGGCTGCCGGACGCCGCTGCAGCGCCGGAGGAGGAGCCGCTCGCATCGGGCCGGAGGATCGGCCGCAGACGAGGGGAGGAGGAGAGCGAGTGACGGGAATCGAACCCGCGCCATCTGCTTGGGAAGCAGAAGTTCTACCATTGAACTACACTCGCGCGGCGCCGCTCGGGCGCACCAGGACATCGTAGCAAGGCCCGGAGCCGGCCCACGCCCCGGGGTCGCACCACGCCCTAGGATCGCAGCGTGCTCCTCTCCGACCGCGACATCTCGCTCGAACTCGCCTCCGGCCGCGTGGGGCTCGCCCCGCACGATCCGTCGATGCTGCAGCCGTCGTCCGTCGATGTGCGCCTCGACCGCTTCTTCCGGCTGTTCGACAACCACCGCTACCCGTACATCGATCCGGCCGAGGACCAACCCGAGCTGACCCGCCTGGTCGAGACGCCGCAGGGCGAGCCGTTCATCCTCCACCCGGGAGAGTTCGTGCTCGGCTCGACCTACGAGGAGGTGTCGCTGCCGGACGACATCGCGGCGCGCCTCGAGGGCAAGAGCTCGCTCGGACGGCTCGGACTGCTGACCCACTCGACCGCCGGGTTCATCGATCCGGGCTTCACCGGCCACGTCACCCTCGAGCTCAGCAACGTCGCGACGCTCCCCATCACGCTCTGGCCGGGGATGAAGATCGGCCAGATGTGCTTCTTCCGCCTCAGCTCGCCCGCCGAGAAGCCCTACGGCTCGGCGGAGTACAGCTCGCGGTACCAGGGCCAGCGCGGTCCGACCGCGTCGCGGTCGGCGCTCAACTTCCACCGCACGGACGTCTACACCGACTGACTCCGGCGCAGGGATCAGGGCGCGGGGGTCAGCCCAGCAGGCGGGGGAGCTGCAGCACGAGCCAGGGGGAGAACGCCCAGGGGGTCGAGCGGACGGCGGCGAGCGTCGCCTCGGCGTCGACCCACTCGTAGTCCATGACCTCGTCGAGGCGCGGATCGAGGGCGTCGCGGCTCGACAGCGTCGCCGTGTAGACGGGGCAGATCTCGTTCTCGACGACGCCGGACGCGTCGACCGCGCGGTAGCGGAAGTCCGGCAGGGCGACCTCCAGCGTGGCCAGCCGGGCGCCGAGCTCGCGCTCGGCCCGGCGGACGACGGCGTCCTCGATCCGCTCGCCCGGGGCGGGGTGCCCGCAGAAGGAGTTGGTCCAGACGCCCGGCCAGGTGCGCTTCTCGAGTGCGCGGCGGGTCACCAGAAGCGCGCCGTCCGGGGAGAAGACGTGGCAGGAGAACGCGAGGTGCAGGGGAGTGGCCGTGTCGTGCACGGTCGCCTTGTCGGCGACCCCCACGGCGTTCCCGGCCTCGTCGAGGAGGACCACCTGCTCGATCCGGTCCGTCTGCACAGTGGCGGCTGGCGAAGTCATACCCGCAAGTCAAGCACGCCGCAACACATCAGCCGGCTTATCGTCCTGGTTCTCCCCTTTGTTAGCCTTCCCACGTGGATACGCGCGACCCCGTGGTTCTGTCCCGGTTGAGGCAGGAGCACGTCGATGCCGTCCTGGACAGGTTCTTCTCGTTGGCGAGGTCCCGGGCGGTGCGTCTCGGACCCCGCTACCTGACCCTGTGGCAGACGCTGGAGGCCAACACCCGCGGCGGCAAGCGCTTCCGCCCGCTGATGGTGATCTCCGCGTACGAGGCCCACGGCGGCCAGGATCCGGAGGCCGCTGCCCATCTCGGCGCGGCGTTCGAGCTGCTGCACACCGCGCTGATCGTGCACGACGACGTGATCGACCGCGACTTCGTGCGCCGCGGCGGCCCGAACGTCTCGGGCAGCTACCGCGACGAGGCGACGACCGCGGGCCTCTCCATCCCGATCGCCGAGCACCGCGGGACCTCGGTGGCCGTGATCGCCGGGGACCTCGCCCTCACCGGCGCCCACCGCCTCGTCGAGGGCGTCGGCGCCTCCGACGGCGTGCGGGCCCGCCTGCTCACCCTGCTCGACGAGGCCGTCTTCGCCTCCGCCGCGGGCGAGCTGGCCGATGTGGACTTCTCCCTCATGCCGGGCATGCCCTCGGTCGACGAGGTGCTCGAGATGGAGCGCCTCAAGACGGCCGTCTACTCGTTCGAGGCGCCGCTGCAGGCCGGAGCGATCCTCGCGGGGGCCTCGGACGCCGCGGTGGACGCGCTCGGCGAGTTCGGCCGCTGGATCGGCATCGCCTATCAGATCGTCGACGACCTGCTCGGGGTCTTCGGCTCGGAGGGGCAGACCGGCAAGACCACGCTGGGCGACCTCCGCGAGGGCAAGCGCACCGTCCTCATCGCCCACGCGGCCGGCACGGACTGCTGGCCCGACATCGAGGCGCTGATCGGCGACGAGCACCTCGCGCCCGAGACCGCGGAGAAGGTGCGCGGCATCCTCGAGGAGTGCGGCGCCCGCAGCTACGCCGAGGGGCTCGCGAACCAGTTCGCCGATCGCGCCTGGGCGGCTCTGGAGACGCCCGCGGTGTCGGAGGCCTTCCGCAACGAGGTCCGCCCGCTCGTGGCCAGCGTGGTCGGGCGCACCCGATGAGCGCTGTCCGCCACGCGCGGATGCGCGCGACGATGCGCTCCGCCCGGCCGAGCCCCCGTACGGTGGCACGATGAGCCGCCAGAGCGAACTGTACGACCGCGTCGCGCACGAGTCGTCCGCGCAGGTGATCCGCCGCTACTCCACCTCCTTCGGGCTGGCCACTCGCCTGCTCGCGCCGGGCGTCCGCGAGCGGGTGGAGGACGTCTACGCCCTCGTGCGCGTCGCCGACGAGATCGTCGACGGCGTCGCCGCGGAGGCCCGTCTCGACCGGGCCGCGGTGGAGGAGTCCCTCGACGCCTTCGAGGCCGAGACCGAGCGCGCGCTCGCCTCCGGCTACAGCTCCAACCTCGTGATCCACGCCTTCGCGCGGACCGCGCGGGCGACCGGATTCGGCACCGAGCTCACCCGGCCGTTCTTCGCGTCGATGCGCGCCGACCTCCGCGAGACCGAGCACACCCCCGAGTCCTTCGAGGCCTACGTCTACGGCTCCGCCGAGGTCGTCGGGCTGATGTGCCTGCACGTGTTCCTCGCGGCGCCGGACGCGGGGCTCGTCTCCGAGGCCGCCCGCGCGCGGCTCGTGGCCGGAGCGCGCCGCCTGGGCGCCGCGTTCCAGAAGGTCAACTTCCTCCGCGATCTCGCCGCCGACGTCGACGGTCTCGGCCGCAGCTACTTCCCCGGAGTCGACCCGCGGGCGTTCTCCGAGCGCGACAAGGCCTCGCTGCTCGCCGACCTCGACGACGATCTCGCCGAAGCCGCCGCCATCGTGCCCGAGCTCCCGCGCTCGAGCCGGCGCGCGGTCCTGCTCGCCCACTCCCTCTTCGCCGCCCTGGCCGACCGGATCCGCGCGACGCCCGCCGAGGAGCTCCTCCGCGCCCGCGTCAGCGTGCCCACGGCCGCCAAGGCGGCGCTCGCGGCGAAGGCGGCCGTGTCGACGCTGGGCCCGCGCCTGGGCCCCGGCCCCGTCCGCGCGACCCGCTCGAGGACCGGCCCGCACCGCGCCGTCGTCATCGGCGGGGGGATCGGCGGACTCGCCTCCGCCGCGCTGCTCGCGCGCGACGGCTACGACGTGACCCTCCTGGAGGCGCGCGAGGCCGTCGGCGGCCGCGCCGGCTCGTGGGAGCACGAGGGCTTCCGCTTCGACACCGGTCCCTCCTGGTATCTGATGCCCGAGGTGTTCGACCACTTCTTCCGCCTGATGGGCACCAGCGCCGAGGAGCGCCTCGACCTCGTCACGCTCGACCCCGGCTACCGGGTCTACAGCGAGGGCGTCGACGAGCCGATCGACGTGCTCGCCGACCTCGAGTCGAACCTCGCGCTCTTCGAGAGCATCGAGCCCGGAGCGGGCGAGCGGATGCGCGCGTACCTCGACTCCGCGCGCGACACCTACGAGATGGCCAAGCGCCGCTTCCTCTACACGAGCTTCTCGTCCTTCCTCCCGCTGCTGCGCCGCGACGTGCTCAGCCGGACCGGGAGGCTCGGCCGCCTGCTGCTCACTCCGCTCGACACGTTCGCGGCGACGGCGGTCACCGACAACCGGCTGCGCCAGATCCTCGGCTACCCGGCCGTCTTCCTCGGCTCCTCGCCGTTCGCCGCGCCGAGCATGTACCACCTGATGAGCCACCTCGACCTCGCCGACGGCGTGCTTTACCCGATGGGCGGATTCACGAAGCTGATCGAGGCGGTCGCCGACGTCGCCGAGGAGGCCGGCGTCACCGTCCGCACGTCCTCGCCCGCGACGCGGATCCTCACCGCCCGCTCGCCCCGCGGCCGACGCCGCGGCGCCGAGGTCGTCGGAGTCGAGTTCACGGGCCCCGACGGCACGGAGCGGATCCCCGCCGACCTGGTCGTCAACGCCTCCGACCTCTTCACCACCGAGCAGTCGCTCCTCCCCGAGGAGCTGCGGACCTACCCGCCCGCCTACTGGGAGAAGCGCGAGCCCGGCCCGAGCGCCGTCCTCGTCCTCCTGGGCGTGCGCGGGGAGCTGCCCGAGCTCGAGCACCACACCCTGCTCTTCACGAAGGACTGGCGCGACAACTTCGACAAGATCTTCGGCGAGCACCCGACCGTCCCCGATCCCGCGTCGATCTACGTCTGCCGCCCGAGCGCGACCGACGCGAGCACGGCTCCGGAGGGGCACGAGAACCTGTTCGTGCTCGTGCCGATCCCGGCCGACACCTCGATCGGCCACGGCGGAGTCGACGGCGCGGGCGACGCGCGCGTCGAGGCCATCGCCGACCAGGCCATCGCGCAGATCGCGTCCTGGACCGGCGCGGCCGACCTGGCCGAGCGGATCGTCGTCCGCCGCACCATCGGCCCGGCCGACTTCGAGAGCGACCTCGGCGCCTGGCGCGGCTCGATGCTCGGACCGGCCCACGTCCTCTCGCAGAGCGCCTTCTTCCGCGCCGGGAACGTCAGCAGGCACGTCGACGGCCTGCTCTTCGCCGGCAGCTCCACGATCCCCGGCATCGGCCTGCCGATGTGCATCATCAGCGCCGAGGTCATGCTCAAGCGCGTGCGCGGCGACGTGTCGACCGAGCCGCTGCCCGTGCGGGTGGCGCCGTCCGCTCCGGTCGCGCCCGTCGCCGTGGGGGAGTAGGCGTGGGGATCCTCTACCTGCTCGCGCTCCTCGTCTCGATCACCGGGATGATCGTGCTCGACCGCCGCTTCCGGCTGTTCTTCTGGGCGGACGCGCTACGCGCGGCGATCGTGCTGCCCGTGGGAGTCGCGTTCTTCCTGGTCTGGGACCTCGTGGGGATCGGCCTGGGCGTCTTCTTCCGCGGAGAGACCTCCTACATGACCGGCCTCCAGATCGCGCCGGAGCTCCCGGTCGAGGAGGTCCTCTTCCTCACCCTGCTCTGCTACCTGACGATGGATGTGCACGGCTTCCTCTCGCAGCGCGTCTCCCGGCGAGCGGAGGCGCGCGCGTGACCTACCTCCTCCTCAACGCCGTGTTCCTCGCGGCGGTGCTGGTGCTGCTGCTGTTCGCGCTGCGCCGACGCGTCCTGCGCCTGCCCGCCGTCCTCGGCACCCTCGCCGTGCTGCTGGTGATGACCGCCGTGTTCGACAACATCATGATCGGAGTGGGCCTGCTGGTCGCCTACGACGACGACCTGATCTCGGGCATCCGGATCGGTGTCGCTCCGATCGAGGACTTCGCCTACGCGATCGCCGCGGCCCTCGCCCTCCCGGCGCTCTGGGTGCTCCTGCCCTCGCGTCGTCGGAGCGAGCCGTGAACCGGCTGCGCGCGCTGTTCGTCTCGAGCCGCCCGCTGAGCTGGGTCAACACCGCCTACCCGTTCGCGGCGGCGTACCTGCTGACCACCCGCGAGATCGACCTCGCCTTCGTGCTCGGCACGATCTACTTCCTCATCCCCTACAACCTCGCGATGTACGGGATCAACGACGTCTTCGACTACGAGTCCGACCTGCGGAACCCCCGCAAGGGCGGCGTCGAGGGCGCCGTGCTCGACCGGAGCGAGCACCGCGCGACGCTGATCGCGGCGGTGGCCACGAACGTGCCGTTCCTGGTGGCGCTCGTGCTGCTCGGGTCACCGGTCTCGTGGCTGGTCCTCGCGATCAGCGTCTTCGCCGTGGTCGCCTACAGTGCGCCGGGGCTCCGCTTCAAGGAGCGCCCGTTCGTCGACTCGCTGACCTCGGCGACCCACTTCGTCAGCCCGGCCGTCTACGGGATCGCCCTCGCGGGCACCGTGGTCACCGGACCTCTGGTGGCGCTGCTCGTGGCGTTCTTCCTCTGGGGGATCGCGAGCCACGCCTTCGGCGCGGTGCAGGACATCCTGGCCGACCGCGCGGGCGGCATCGGCTCGATCGCGACCGTGATCGGAGCGAAGGCGACCACGCGCTTCGCCATCGCCGCCTACGTCGCGAGCGGCCTGCTCCTGCTCCTGCTGCCCTGGCCGGGGACCCTCGCGGCGATCCTCGCGGTGCCGTACGCGGTGAGCATCTGGCCGTACCGGTCGCTCGAGGACGCCGAGGCGGAGCGGGCGAACGCGGGCTGGAAGCGCTTCCTCGCGCTGAACTTCCTGACCGGCTTCCTCGTCACGCTCCTGCTGATCGTGTTCTGGATCGCCACGGTCTGATGTGCGGCCGGCGGCGCGCGGCGAGGGGCCTCGCCAGCGTCTCCGCGGTCCGGGCCTCGTCAGTCCCGGCGGGCGGGCGGAGCGAGCCGCGGCTCCGGCACGACGGGGGAGGTGGCCGGCGGGCGGCGCACCGGCAGGAGCAGCACCAGCCCCACGGCGAGGACGAGGACGAGCCCGAGGATGCCCCAGTACTGCACGTTCGCCTCGCCGCTGCCCGAGACGGCCGCGGCGATCGAGACGGCGGCTGCGAAGGCGGCGGGCGCGAGGAACGAGGCCGCCCGCCCGGTGGTCGCGTAGAGGCCGAAGATCTCGCCCTCGCGTCCCTCCGGGATGAGGCGGGCGAGGTAGCTGCGGCTCGCCGACTGCGCCGGGCCGACGAACAGGCACAGCAGCAGGCCGAAGATCCAGAACACCGTGCGCCCCCCGTCGTGCAGGACGAAGACGGCGGTGCCGCAGACGACCAGGCCGATGAGCGAGGCGACGATCACGGCCTTGGGGCCGATGCGGTCGTCGAGCGCGCCGACCGAGATGGTCGCCACTCCGGCCACGACGTTCGCGGCGATGGCGAACAGGATCACCTCGCCGGCGTCGAAGCCGAAGGTGCCCTGCGCCAGCACGCCGCCGAAGGTGAAGACCCCGGTGAGTCCGTCGCGGAACACCGCGCTGGCGATGAGGAAGGCCACGGTGCTGCGGCTCTCGCGCCAGAGGGCGGCGACCTGCGCGAAGAGCGCGCGGTAGGAGGCGATCACCCCGACGCGCTCCGCCCGGCTCGCGCGCGCCGGCGTCTCCGGCACCGCGACCAGCACCGGGAGGGCGAAGACGGCGAACCACACGCCGGCGACCAGGATCGAGACGCGCACGTCGAGGCCGTCGTCACCCGTCACTCCGAAGAGCCCGACCTCGGGCGAGATGAAGCCGAAGTACACGAGCAGCAGCAGGACGATCCCGCCCACGTAGCCCATGCCCCAGCCGAAGCCGGAGACGCGGCCGATGGTCGCCCGGGTCGAGACCTGGAGGAGCATCGCGTTGTAGTTGACGCTCGCGAACTCGAAGAAGACCGTGCCGACCGCGAGCAGTCCGAGTCCCAGCCAGAGGAGGGCCGGGTCGGGGCGCACGAGGAACATCAGCAGGATGCAGAGGACGACGACGGAGGAGTGGATCCCCAGCCAGAGCCGGCGGCGCCCGCCGAGGTCGGCCCGGCGGCCGGTGATCGGCGCGATGACGGCGACGACCACGCCGGCGGCGGCGAGGGACCAGCCGAGCGCGGCCGAGACTCCGCTCGAAGTGCCGAAGAGCCCGTCGGTGGTCAGGTAGACGGTGAAGACGAAGGTGGTCACCACCGCGTTGAAGGCCGAGCCGCCCCAGTCCCACAGGCCCCAGGCGAGGACGGGCCAGCGGCCGGTGCGCGTCGTCATGGGCCCACCGTAGGGGGAGGAGGTGAACGGCCGGAAGCGGCGGGACCCGTGAGTCTGAGAGTTGAGCCGATGCGACTCAACTTCTCGCGTCCGGACTTGACGCGAGACGACGGATGCGTAAACTTGAGCGTGCGGGGCTCAACTCCCGCAGAGGATTCCGCACCACCCGTCAACTGACCGGCAGCCGCCCGCGCGACGCCGATCGCGAAGGAGAACAACGCATATGTCCCGTGCCGTAGGCATCGACCTGGGAACCACCAACTCTGTCGTGGCCGTCCTCGAGGGAGGCGAGCCCACCGTCATCGCCAACGCCGAGGGCTTCCGCACCACGCCGTCCGTCGTGGCGTTCACCAAGGACGGGGAGGTGCTCGTCGGCGAGACCGCGAAGCGCCAGGCCGTCACCAACGTCGACCGCACCATCGCGTCGGTCAAGCGCCACATGGGCACCGACTGGACCTTCGGCGTGGAGGACAAGAAGTACACCCCGCAGGAGATCTCGGCCCGCATCCTGGGCAAGCTCAAGCGCGACGCGGAGCAGTACCTGGGCGACAAGGTGACCGACGCGGTCATCACCGTCCCGGCCTACTTCAACGACGCCGAGCGCCAGGCGACCAAGGACGCCGGCGAGATCGCCGGCCTCAACGTCCTGCGCATCATCAACGAGCCCACCGCGGCCGCGCTGGCCTACGGCCTCGACAAGGGCAAGGAGGACGAGCTCATCCTCGTCTTCGACCTCGGCGGCGGAACGTTCGACGTCTCCCTCCTCGAGGTGGGCAAGGACGACGACTTCTCGACCATCCAGGTCCGCGCGACCTCGGGCGACAACCGCCTCGGCGGCGACGACTGGGACCAGCGCGTCGTCGACCACCTGGTCAAGCGCTTCAAGGACTCGACCGGCGTCGACGTCTCGAAGGACAAGATCGCTCGCCAGCGCCTCAAGGAGGCCGCGGAGCAGGCGAAGAAGGAGCTCTCCTCGAGCACCTCGACCAGCATCCAGCTGCCCTACCTCTCGCTCACCGAGAACGGCCCGGCGAACCTCGACGAGACGCTCACCCGCGCCAAGTTCGAGGAGCTCACCAGCGACCTGATCGAGCGCACCCGCAAGCCCTTTACCGACGTCATCGCCGAGGCGGGCGTCAAGGTCGAGGACATCGCTCACGTGGTCCTCGTCGGCGGCTCGACCCGCATGCCGGCCGTGGCCGAGCTCGTCAAGAAGCTCACCGGCGGCAAGGAGCCCAACAAGGGCGTCAACCCGGACGAGGTCGTCGCCGTCGGCGCCGCGCTGCAGGCCGGCGTCCTCAAGGGCGAGCGCAAGGACGTCCTCCTGATCGACGTGACCCCGCTCTCGCTGGGCATCGAGACCAAGGGCGGGATCATGACCAAGCTGATCGAGCGCAACACCGCGATCCCGACCAAGAGGTCCGAGACCTTCACCACGGCCGACGACAACCAGCCGTCCGTCGCGATCCAGGTCTTCCAGGGCGAGCGCGAATTCACCCGCGACAACAAGAACCTGGGCACGTTCGAGCTGACCGGCATCGCGCCGGCCCCGCGCGGCATCCCGCAGGTCGAGGTCACCTTCGACATCGACGCCAACGGCATCGTCCACGTGTCCGCGAAGGACAAGGGCACCGGCAAGGAGCAGTCGATGACGATCACGGGCGGCTCGTCGCTGCCCAAGGACGACATCGACCGCATGGTCCGCGAGGCCGAGGAGCACGCCGCCGAGGACAAGGCCCGCCGCGAGGCCGCCGAGATCCGCAACAACGCCGAGACCCTGGCGTACTCGATCGACAAGCTGATCAAGGACAACGAGGACAAGCTGCCCGAGGACGTCAAGTCCGAGGTGCAGGGAGACGTCGACGCGCTGAAGACCGCGCTCGCCGGCGACGACGACGCGGCCGTCAAGACCGCGTTCGACGCCCTCAACGCCTCGCAGACCAAGATCGGCCAGGCGATCTACTCCCAGGACCAGGCCGCGCAGAGCGCCCCCGCGGACGCTCCGGCCGACGGTGACAAGAAGGACGACGAGGACATCGTCGACGCCGAGGTCATCGACGAGGACGAGCCGAAGGACACGAAGTAGCCATGGCAGCCGAGAACGAGCCCCAGGACCTCCCCGAGGAGCAGCCGGCCACCGGCGGCGAGGCGGGAGCGGAGGCGGCGCAGGACGCCCAGGACCAGGAGGGCCTCATCGAGGCCGAGGGGCCCGACGTCGAGACCAGCCTCTCGGACGCCGACCTCTCGTTCCTCTCGGGACAGTCCAGCGCCGAGACGCTCGCAGCCGAGCACCTCGCCGACCTCCAGCGGGTGACCGCCGAGTACGCGAACTACCGCAAGCGCACCGAGGCGAACCGCCAGGTCGACAAGGAGCGGGCGATCGGCGACGCGGTGAAGGTCATCCTCCCCGTGCTCGACGACCTCGACCGCGCCGAGAAGCACGGCGACCTCGCCGAGGGCGGGCCCTTCACGGCCATCGCGCAGAAGCTGCGCGGCGGAGTGGAGAAGCTCGGCCTGGTGAAGACCGGCGCCGTGGGCGACCTGTTCGACCCGAACATCCACGAGGCGATCTTCCAGCAGCCCACGCCCGGCGCCGAGACCTCCACGGTCGCGGACGTCGTCGAGGCGGGCTACTACCTCGGAGGCTCGCTGCTGCGGGCCGCCAAGGTGGTCGTGGCAGTCCCCGCCGACTGACCCCGCCACCGGCACCACCACCGCGGAGGACCCCGCCCCGCTCGGCAGCACGCTGCCGGACCGGGGCGGGGTCCCTCGCCGCATTCGACACAGGAAGAGGCACATGGCCAGCCAGGATTGGTTCGACAAGGACTTCTACAAGGTCCTCGGCGTGTCCAAGGACGTCTCCGCCGCGGACCTGAAGAAGACCTACCGCAAGCTCGCCCGCCAGTTCCACCCCGACTCCAACCCGGGGGACGCGAAGGCCGAGGCGCGCTTCAAGGAGATCAGCGAGGCGTACACCGTGCTCTCGGACGCCGAGCAGCGCAAGGAGTACGACCAGATCCGCGCCATGGGCGGCGGAGCGCGCTTCACCGCGGGCGGCCAGCCCGGAGGGTTCGACGACGTCTTCGGCGGCATGTTCGGCCAGGGCGGGCGTACCTCCTACAGCACCCAGCAGGGCCCGCCGCCCGGCTTCGAGGACATCCTCGGCGGCATGTTCGGCGGCGGAGGCAGCCGTTTCGACCAGCCCAGCGGCGGCTACCGCGGCTTCGGCGGCCCGCAGAAGGGCGCCGACGTCACCGCCAGCACCACCATCGACTTCCGCACCGCGACCCGGGGTGACACCGTCCAGCTGCAGACCGGCGACGGGCGCACCCTCTCGGTGCGCATCCCGGCCGGCGTGGCCGACGACCAGAAGATCCGCGTCCGCGGCAAGGGCCGCCCCAGCCCGGACGGCGGCGATCCCGGCGACCTGGTGCTCACCGTCTCGGTCCGCAAGCATCCGGTGTTCGAGCGCGACGGGCTGAACCTGCGCGTGACGGTCCCCGTGACCTTCGTCGAGGCCGTCTTCGGCGCGACGATCGAGGTGCCGACCCTCGGCGGCGAGCCCGTCAGGCTCCGGGTCGCCGCAGGCACCCCGAGCGGCCGCGTCCTGCGCGTCAAGGGCCGCGGCGTCACGACCCCCAAGGGCACGGGCGACCTGCTCGCCGTCCTGCAGGTCGCCGTCCCGAGCCACCTGTCCGCCGCCGCCCGTGAGGCCCTCGAGGCCTACGCCGCCGCCGAGCCGGACGAGGACCCGCGCGAGGACATCCTGGAGAAGGCCCGCTACTAGCACCGGATCGGCGCGACCGGTCGGAGGAGGAGACATGGACGAGAACACGCCCGTCTTCGCGATCGCCGTCGCCGCCGAGCTGGCGGGGATGCACCCGCAGACGCTCCGGCAGTACGACCGGCTCGGGCTCGTGAGCCCGACCCGCACCGCGGGCAAGTCGCGCCGCTACTCGATGCGCGACGTGGTGCAGCTGCGCGAGGTCGCCCGGCTCTCCTCCGAGGGCGTCTCGCTCGAGGGCATCGCGCGCATCCTGCAGCTCGAGAACCAGGTGCAGTCGCTCTCGCAGCGGGTGCGCGAGCTGGAGTCGGCCCTCGCCGACGAGCTCCTGAACCGGCCGGGCCGCCGCGTGTTCGCCGCCGGACTCGAGGGGGACGTGGTCACTCTGCGCCACGGCACGCGCGCGCAGCGCCGGACCGAGCTGGTCGTATGGCGCCCCGCGCCACGATCAGGGGTCACCGACGACGCCGCGCCCTGAACGAGGGGTAGCCTGACCGGGCGCCGCCCCGTCACCGCGGCGCCCGTCGCTCCGCTCGGGGCGGAGAGCAGGAGGACCGCCGTGGACAACGACAGCAGCACCCCGCGCGACGAGCGCGACGCCCGCCGGGAGCAGGCCGCCCAGGAGCAGGCCCCCCAGGAGCAGGCGTCGGACGCCTCGCGACAGGAGCAGGCCCCGGACGCCACGCGCGCGTCCCGCAGGACGCCCGTCGTCCCCGACAACGGGTTCTCCCGCGAGTCCTACGCGATCCACGCCGCCCGCAGCGACCTCCCCCTCTTCTCGGAGGCGCTGAACGTCGGCCGCGACGACTCCGGCTGGCTGTCGTCGCTCTCGAGCACCCTCGCCGGACCCACCGGGCCGGTCGGCTCCCCGGACTCGGCCGCTGAGACGGCGCAGGCCGCGCTCGACCGCCGCACTCGCCGTCGGAGCGACGAGTCCGACTCCTGAGCCGCGGCTCCGGCTAGTCGCGCAGGCGCGTCGCGGCCATCCGGGCGTCGACCAGGCGGCCGCCGCTGAGGCGGGCGAGGATCACGGAGCCGAACGGCAGCGCGCGCACGAGGGGCAGGCCCTCGACCCGCTCCTCGTCCGTGTAGCCGAGGAGGACGTACATCCCGACCACGGCGATCGCGGCGATCGTCGCGACCCGCGCCGGGATCTGGTCCATCGTGCCGCCTCCGCCGTCGATCGGCTCGGCGAGCGTGACGCACATGAGGAAGATCGACGCGTAGGCCGCCAGGTGCACGTGGGAGCGCCTCCACGGGCGCGCGAGCGCGGCGATCGGCAGGATCCAGAGGGCGTACCAGGGGTGGATGGCGGTCGACGCCGTCACGAACGCGAGCAGCGCACCGGACAGGCGGGCGAGCGGATCGATGGAGCGCCGCGACAGCATGAGGCGCGCAGCGATCAGGCCGGCGAGCCCGAGCGCGAGGATCTTGACCACGGCGATCGCCGCGGCGGGGTCGTGACCGGTGAACTCGACGGCGCGGGAGACCGAGACCGTGACGAACGACATCGGCGCGTACCAGTGCAGGATCGAGCCGGGCACGACCATCGCCGCGACCCAGCCGACCCCGACGCCCGCGAGCAGCCCGACGGCGACCACGAGGCCGAGCGCTCCGGCGCCCGTCCAGAGCCAGCCGCGGGTGCGCTCGCGCCACGTCGCGTCGTGGCGCAGCCACAGGAGCGCGAGCACGGGGAGCGCGATCACGGCGATCGGCTTGATCGCGATCGCTCCGGCCATCAGCACGACGGCGGCGATGCGCCGGTCGGTCTGGGCGTAGTAGAGCGACGCGAGGATGAGCGCCAGCATCACGGAGTCGTTGTGGCCGGCGACGACGAAGAGCACGAGGGTCAGCGGGTTGGCGACGATCGTCCAGGCGGTGAGCGGGACCGAGAGGCCGCGCAGGCGCGCCAGGCGGAGCGCGTAGACAGCCATGACGGCCACGCCCGCGACCGACACGGCGCGGAGCATCGCGATCGAGAGCTCCGGTGCGCCGTAGCCCGCGAACTGCACGGCGGTGCGCTCGATCAGGAGGTAGAGGGGCCCGTAGGGCGTGGGCGTGTCGGCCCAGAGCGGGTCGACGCCGAGGTCGAACCAGCCCGGGAGCGTCGCGACGCCGTGGGTGTAGGGGTCGATGCCCTGGGTCATCAGGCGACCCTGCGCCACGTAGGAGAACATGTCGTGGCTGAACAGCGGCACCGTCACGAGGAGCGGAGCGGTCCAGGCGAGGGCCGCCACCACGATGGTGCGGACGGAGCCGGGGCCCGCCGCGAGCGCGACCGTGCGCAGGCGGAGCCACGCGATCAGCAGCAGCATCCCGCCGCCCACGACGAGGGCGCCGCTGGACTCGGTGAGCCAGCCCGTGGCGCGGATCGAGGCGACGAGAGGCCAGTCGCGGATGGGCGAGCCGGCGGGCAGGTAGCCCACGCCGAGCGAGCCGAGGAGGATCGCGATCGAGCCCAGCAGGCCCGTCGCCAGCGGTGCGGCCTCCATGAAGCGGAGCCGCGGTCGGCGCTGCCGTCCCGATGCCCGGGCCGTGTCCGGCCGCTCGATCGTCCCCCGTGAAGCCATCGGAGCCACGCTAAAGGATGGGACTCCGAAGTGCATGGACGGCCGGTGAACGGTTGATCAGTCGGCGCTCAGGTTGTACAAGCACCCGCACGCGCACCGATCAGGGCAGGCGCGGCACCGGGGCCGGCTCCGCGAAGCGCAGCTGGTTGCCGAACGGATCGATCACGTCGAGCGCGAAGCCGAACGGCGTGCGGGTGATCCGCGGGTTGAGGTAGGGGTACGCCTTCGCGTCGAGCTCGGCGTGCAGCTCGCGGACACCGCGGAGGGCGACGTGCACCGCGGCGCCGGGACTGCCGTCGCGGTGGTGCTCGCTGAGGTGCAGGCGGAGCCCCGAGCGCGACACCTGCAGGTAGAGGGGGGCGTCCAGCGCGGCGCGGTGCTCCCAGTCCACCTCGAAGCCGAGGTAGTCGACGTAGAACTCGCCCGCCTTGGCGACCGAGAAGATCCGCAGGATCGGCACGGCCGCCTCCAGTCGCACCGGCTCGAGCCGGTCCGGCTCCTCCGCGCTCGACCGGTCCCGTGCACGCCGTCTCGTCTCCACGCCACGAGGCTAGCCGCCCCGCGGTCGGCCCGGCGCCGGAGGGTCAGTCGACGAGATCGAGACCGCGCAGCAGCCGGAGGGTCTCGACCCCGGCGGGCGGGCAGCGGCCCGCATCGGAGCCGTCGACCCAGTGCAGCGAGTCGATCTCGCCGCTCGGGCGCGCCTCCCGGTCGAGCTCGGCGGCGAAGACGCTCATGTGGACCTCCCGCCCCTCCGGCTCGCCGTGCGCCTGGGTCCGGACGGTGAACAGGGGCACGAGGCCGAGGGCGACGGCGCCGAGCTCCTCGCGGGCCTCGCGGGCCGCCGCCTCGATCCCGCTCTCGCCCTCGTCGACCTTGCCGCCGGGGAGGTAGAGGACGTCGCGGCCCCGTGCCGTGACCATCAGGACCTGCCGGTCGCGGAGGACGGCGACGGCGGACACGATGATCGGCGGGAGGGTGCTCATCCGCTCATCATGCCCGTCGCGGGCGGACCGTCGCGGCGCCCCCGCGGCTACCATGGGGGCACACCAGAAGGACGCGCGCAGCCGGCGCGCGCCGGGGCCCCGTGCGCCCGAACAGCTGAGGAGCAACCCGTGGCAGAACCCACCACCCTCGACAAAGTCATCACCCTCGCGCAGCACAGGGGATTCGTCTTCCCCTCGGGTGAGATCTACGGGGGCACCCGCTCCGCGTGGGACTACGGGCCGCTCGGCGTGGAGTTCAAGGAGAACATCAAGCGCCAGTGGTGGAAGACCTTCGTGCAGGGCCGGGGCGACGTCGTCGGCCTGGACTCCGCGGTCATCCTGCCCACGGCGATCTGGCACGCCTCGGGACACGTCGGCGTCTTCTCGGACCCGCTGACCGAGTCGCTGATCACCCACAAGCGCTACCGCGCCGACCACCTCTTCGAGAAGTACGAGGAGGTCAACGGCCACCCGCCCGTGAACGGCCTCGCCGACATCCCGGACCCGGAGCACCCCGACAAGGTCGGCCAGTGGACCGAGATCAAGCAGTTCTCGGGCCTGATGAAGACCTACCTCGGCGTCGTCGACGACGAGTCGGGGCTGCACTACCTGCGTCCCGAGACCGCCCAGGGCATCTTCACCAACTTCGCGAACGTGCTGCAGAGCGCCCGTCGCAAGCCGCCCTTCGGCATCGGTCAGATCGGCAAGGCGTTCCGCAACGAGATCACCCCCGGCAACTTCATCTTCCGCACCCGCGAGTTCGAGCAGATGGAGCTCGAGTTCTTCGTCGAGCCCGGCACGGACGAGGAGTGGCAGGAGACCTGGATGCAGCTCGCCTGGGACTGGTTCGTCGGGCTCGGGATGAACCCCGAGAACATCCGGCAGTACGAGCACCCGAAGGACAAGCTCTCCCACTACTCCAAGCGCACCGTCGACATCGAGTACCGCTTCAGCTTCGCCTCGGGCGAGTGGGGCGAGCTGATGGGAGTCGCGAACCGCACCGACTACGACCTCAAGACGCACATCGAGCACTCGGGCAAGGACCTCTCGTTCTTCGACCAGAACAAGAACGAGCGCTACGTGCCGTTCGTGATCGAGCCGTCGTTCGGTCTCACCCGCGCGCTCATGGCGTTCCTCGTCGACGCCTACGAGGAGCAGGAGCTGCCGCCGAACGCCAAGGGCAAGGTCGAGACGCGGACCGTGCTGCACCTCGACCCGCGCCTGGCGCCGGTGAAGGTGGCCGTGCTGCCGCTCTCGCGCAACGAGGCACTCTCGCCGCTCGCGCGCCGCGTCGCCGACCAGCTGCGCCAGCTCTGGAACGTCGACTTCGACGACTCCGGAGCGATCGGCCGCCGCTACCGCCGCCAGGACGAGATCGGCACCCCGTACTGCGTGACCGTCGACTTCGACTCGCTCGAGGACGACGCCGTGACCGTCCGCGACCGCGACACGATGAAGCAGGAGCGCATCCCGCTCGAGCAGCTCGAGTCGTACCTCTTCACCGGGCTCCGCGGGGCCTGACACTCCTCCCGGGACGCCGCCGACCGGACGGGTCGGCGGCGTCCCGCCCGGCGCGGACCAGCCGGCCCTGCGGTCAGCGCTCGCGGGCGAGCAGGGCGAAGACGAGGGTCGAGGTCCACTCGCCCTTGCAGAACTCGTCCTCCCGGTGGTGCGCCTCGAGGCGCATCCCGAGGCGCTCGCAGAGGCGGGCGGAGGCGGTGTTCCGAGCGTCGAGCTGCGCGATCACGCGGTGGGCGCCGAGGGTGTCGAACGCGAGGTCGAGCAGCGCCCGGGCGGCCTCGGTCGCGTAGCCGCGCCCCTGCGCCTCCGGGTGCAGCACCCAGCCGATCTCGACCGCCTCCTGCTCGACGGACGTCGCGATGAGCGTGAGGTCGCCGATCATCCGCCCGGCGAGGACGCCCTCCCGGGGGACGATCGCCAGCACGGCCACGTCGCCGTCAGCGGCGAGCCGTGTCGAGGGGAGGCGGCGCTGCAGGTGCGCCCGCGACTCCTCGGGGGTGCGCACCGGCCAGCGGAGGAACCGGACGGCGTCGGCGTCGCCCTGGTATCGCGCGTGGTCCTCGGCGTCCTCCGGTCCGAGGGGACGCAGGAGCAGGCGCGCGGTGAGTAGCGGCGCGGAGCGCAGCGGTTCCGCGTCGAAGGGGAGCCGGAGGCTCACGCGGTGGCGGCGTCAGAGTCGGGGCGCGCGGCGGCGGGCTCGGCCGGGACCTCGATGCCGAAGAGCGCCTCGAGCCCGGTGAGGTACGCCTCCTGCGCTCCGGCGCGCGCGTAGTCGCGGGCGCGGACGCTCGGGGTGTGCAGCAGCACGCCGGCGAGGTGGCGGAGCGCCTGCTCGGTGCGGCCGTCCTCGTCGCCGCGCGAGCGGGCCCGCTCGATCTCGGCGTCGAGCGCGTCGAACACGTGGGCGCGCAGGGCGACGACGGCCGGAGTGAGGCTCTTCTCGTCGGCGACGTCCGAGAACTTCCGGGCCGCCTTGTCGACGAGCGCGCGCGCCTGCTGCGACGCGTCGAGCACGTCGAGAGGCGCGTGCAGGCTGATCGTCTCGAGGTCGAGGAGCTCGACGCCGGCGACCGAGGTGACGTCGGAGGCGACGTTGCGCGGCAGGCCCAGGTCGATCACGAGCTGGCGCTCGCGGGAGAAGCCCTGGAGGCGCCCGGCGGCGAGCAGAGCGGCGTCGAGCACCGGCTCCTGGGTCGTGGTGCAGGTGATGACGATGTCGGCCGAGACCGCCTCGAGCGCGAGATCGGCGGCGGCGATGGGCCGGAGCGAGCGGCGGGCGGCGAAGCCCTCGGCGCGGCCGGAGGGGGAGTGCACGGCGATGTCCACCACTCCGCGGTCGCGCAGGGCCGCGACGGTCGCCCGCGCGTAGCTGCCGGTGCCGACGAGGAGGACGCGGGCGGCCCGCCAGTCGGTGACGCGGCTCGCGGCCAGGTCGAGCGCGAGGCGCACGATCGAGCGGCCGGCGCTGCCGAGGCCGGTGCGGTTCTTGATGCCGCGCGAGGTCTGCGAGGCGCGCTGGAACAGCCGCTCGAGCTCGGAGGAGGTGGTGCCGAGGCGGCGCGCCTCCTCGAGGGACCGGCGGACCTGGCCCGCGATCTCGCCCTCGCCGACCACGACGGACTCGAGCCCGCTGGAGACGGCGAAGAGGTGCTCGGCCACCCGGTCGCCCGAGACGACGTCGACGCTCCCGCGCAGCTCGTCCTGCTCGACGCCGGTCGCGGCGCTGACGGCGGCGGTGGCGGCCTCGACGGCGACGGCCTGCGCGGCGGTCAGCGGCTCCTCGATGTCGAGGTAGGCCTCGAAGCGGTTGCAGGTCGCGACGACGACGGCTCCGGAGACGAAGTCGATCCCCTCGGAGAGGGCCGCGGTCACGGCGGAGGAGTCGACGGAGAGCTTCTCGAGGAGATCGAAGCTGGCGTTCTTGTGCGACGCCGTCAGACACAGAAGCACCACGTCAGTCTACCCGCGCTCTGCGGGGCGGGGTCCCCGGACTGGGGAGGAATGCACGGATGCGCCTGGAATAATGCCGCGGTGACCTCCCCCACCGACGGCCTGCTCGATCCGCTGCACCCCCTCTCCGCCGGCCGCACGGCCGACTCGCTGCTCCTGCGCGCCTACCGCTCCGAGCGGGGCGAGAGGACGCCCGTCTGGTTCATGCGACAGGCCGGCCGCAGCCTCCCGGAGTACCGGGCCCTGCGCACCGACACGAAGATGCTCGACGCCTGCCTCGACCCGGCGCTGGCGAGCGAGATCACCCTGCAGCCGGTGCGGCGCCACGGAGTGGACGCGGCCATCTTCTTCAGCGACATCGTGATCCCGCTGCGGCTCGCGGGCGTCGGCGTCGACATCGTCCCGGGTCGCGGTCCGGTGCTCGAGAAGCCGGTGCGCACGGCCGCCGACGTCGCCGAGCTCGCCTCGATCGAACCGTCCGTCCTCGACGAGACGCTCGAGCCCATCCGCGAGGGAGTGCGCCGCACCGTCGCGGGCCTCGGCGACACACCGCTCATCGGCTTCGCCGGCGCTCCCTTCACCCTGGCCGCCTACCTGGTGGAGGGCGGCCCGTCCAAGGACCACCTGCGCGCGCGGACGATGATGCACGCCGACCCCGCCGCCTGGGCTCAGCTGATGGAGTGGACCGCCGAGGTCACCGGCCGCTTCCTCCGCGCGCAGGTGCTCGCCGGGGCCAGCGCCGCGCAGCTCTTCGACTCCTGGGCCGGGGCGCTCTCGCTCTCGGACTACACGACCCACGTCGCTCCCGCCTCCGCGCGCGCCCTCGTCCACGTGCGCGACCTCGCATTCGACCACGGGGAGACGCGCCGCAACGTCCCGATCGTGCACTTCGGCGTCGGCACCGGCGAGCTGCTCGGAGCGATGCACGGCATCGGCGCCGACGTGGTGGGCGTCGACTACCGGATACCGCTCGACGAGGCCAACCACCGCCTCGGCGGCTTCGTGCCGGTGCAGGGCAACGTCGACCCGGCGCTGCTGACCGCGCCGTGGGAGGTCCTCGAGGCCCACGTCGACGACGTGCTCCGCCGAGGCCTGAGCGCCCCCGCGCATGTGCTCAACCTCGGCCACGGCGTGCCGCCCGAGACCGACCCCGACGTGCTCACGCGCCTCGTCGCGTTCGTGCACGCCTGGCGGCCGTGAGCGAGGAGCGCCCCCGCGACGCGGCGTCGTACGACGTCGCGATCGTCGGCGGCGGAGTGGCGGGGCTCGCCGCCGCCGCGGAGTGCCTGAGCATCGGCCTGCGCGTCGTGGTGCTCGAGGCGGGGGAGCGGGTCGGCGGCTCCGTCTCTCCGCTCGTCCTGGCCGGAGCCGCGCTCGACGCGGGCGCCGAGAGCTTCGCCACCCGCGGCGGCCACGTCGAGCGGGCGCTCGCCGCGCTGACCCTCGACGGCGTCCCGCTCGCCGAGTCGATCGTCGAGCCGCGGACGCACGGCTCGTGGCTGCACCTCTCGGGCGGCCGCTCCGTGCCGTCGCCCCGGGCCGGCATCCTCGGCATCCCCGGCACGCCGCTCGCCCCCGACGTCGTGCGGGCGATCGGCCGCCGCGGCGCCTGGCGCGCCTGGCTCGACACCCTGATGCCGGTGCTGCGCATCGGCCGCGCCCACTCCCTCGCCGAGCTGGTGCGCACCCGGATGGGCGAGCGCGTGCTCGAGGACCTGGTCGCGCCGGTCGTCTCCGGCGTCTACTCGAGCCGGCCGGACGACATCGACGTCGACCTCGCCGCACCCGGACTGAACGGCGCGCTCACCCGCGCGGGCTCCCTCGCCCGGGCAGTGGCCGCCCTCCGCGCGAACCTCCCGGCCGGAGTCGCGGTCCGCGGGCTCGAGGGCGGGATGCACCGCCTGGTCGCCGCGCTGGTCCAGCGGATCGACTACCTCTCCGGCGAGATCCGCACCGGCGCCTCCGTGCAGCGGCTCGAGGGCTCCGACGGGGACTTCGTCCTGACCCTCGCCGACGGCGCTCTGAGCGCCCGAGCGGTGATCGTCTCGACCCCGGAGCGCGACGCCCGGGCGCTGCTCGCCGGCCTCGCCCCCGCCGTCGCGGAGCGCGCCGACGAGGCGCCCCACGACTCCGTCGAGCTGGTGACCCTCGTCCTCGACGACGCCCGCCTGGACACAGCCCCCCGCGGCTCCGGCGTGCTCGTGGCGCCCACCGCCACCGACGTCACGGCCAAGGCGATCACGCACGCGACCGCGAAGTGGGACTGGCTGGCCGCCTCCCTCCCTCCCGGGCGCCACGTGCTGCGCCTCTCCTACGGGCGCCCGGGCGAGCGCCCGCCGCTCGAGGGGCGCACCGATGCCGAGGCGGCCGCGATCGCCCTGCTCGACGCCTCGACGCTGCTCGGACTCGCCCTCGATCCGGCGTCGCTCGTCGACTCCGCCCGGGTACGCTGGGCCAACGTCCGGCCCGCCGCGGCGCTGGGCCGCCGTGCGCACCTGGAGGCGTTCCGCGAGGCGCTCCTCCCGATCGAGGGAGTCGCCGTGACCGGCACCTGGATCGCGGGCACGGGCCTCGCCTCGGTGCTCCCGCACGCCGCCGAGACGGCCGCCCTTATCCGGCGCCGACTGGTGCGTCAAGGAGTCGGGCTGCCGAGCGACGCCCGCGACGCCGACGGCTACTCTTAGGCCCAGGCATCCGCGCGAGTGCGCGGCGTGCCCCGGCACGAGTGGTCACCGACCGCGTGGACGATCGCGAGAGCGACCCAGGACGAGGAGTAGGCGTGAAGGGCAAGATTCTTTTCGTGGCAGGAGCCGCAGCCGGGTACGTGCTGGGAGCACGCGCCGGCCGCAAGCGGTACGAGCAGATCGCCTCGGCGGCAGGCCGCTTCTGGCGGACCCAGCCGGTGCAGGACGTCGCGGGCGCCGTCGGCGGTGCCGCGAAGACCCAGCTGAGCAGCGTCTCGGACAAGGCGTACGAGGTCGTGCGCTCGGTGGTCGTCAAGGCCGTGTCCGGCGGCAGGAAGGCCCAGGGAGCGAGCGACGCGGAGGCGTCGGCCGCCGGCCGCAAGGCGGCCTCGAAGGTCGACGAGGCCGCGGCGTCGGCCGGCTCCGGCGGGTCGACGACGTCCACCTCCACCAGCAGGGCCTAGTGCTCATCCCCCCGGCCGTGCCAGGCGCGCGCCGGCCGGCACGTCCCACCCTCGAGGAGCTCCCGTGGTGAACGAACGCAATCCCAAGAACGCCCGATCACTGGGAGAGCTGGTCAGCGACCTGCCCGGCCTCGTGATCGAGCTCGTCAAGGCCGAGGTCGCCTCGCTGAAGAACGAGCTGGCGGGCAAGGCGAAGAGCGCGGGTCTGGCCGTCGGCCTGTTCGCGGTCGCGGCCTTCCTCCTCCTGACCGCGTGGGCGACGCTGGTCGCCTTCGCGATCATCGGCATCGCCTCCTGGCTTCCGGCCTGGCTGTCGGCGCTGATCGTGACGGTCTTCTTCCTCCTGGTGGCCGTGATCCTCGCCCTCGTCGGCGTGCGCACCATCAAGAAGGCCGTGCCGCCGGTGCCGCAGGACTCGATCAACAGCATCAAGAAGGACGTCCAGGCGTTCAAGGGAGTGGGCAGCTATGACAACTGAGCGATCCGTCAGCAGCACCACGCCCCGCTTCGTCGACCCGGCGGAGCTGAAGCCCGGCCAGCTGAAGGCCGACATCGAGCGCGCTCGCTCCGAGCTGGCCGCGACCCTCGACGCGATCGAGTACAAGGTCAACGTGCCGCGCAAGGTGCGCACGGCCCAGCGGACGATCGAGCGCAAGCTCCAGGTGGTGCGCCGCCAGAACCCCTCCGCGCTGATCGCCGGAGCGGTCGGCGCCGCCGCCGCCGTGGGCCTCGTCGTCTGGGGCGTCGCGAAGCAGATCATCGAGGACTGAGCGCCGGAGGGCCCGGGGCGCTAGCGTCCCGGGCCCTCCGGCGCCAGAGCCCCCGCCGCTTTTGTGCATCGGCACGAGCGGAGGGATGATGGATCAATGACCGATCAGACCGCCGGCACGGCGGGTCCCGTTCAGTCCGCCCCCGACACGAGCGCCGCCGCTCCGGCGCCGCAGCCCCCCGCCGATCAGGATCACTCCGATCAGGCCCTGGGGTACACGCTCTGGGCGGTTCTCCGCAGGGATCCCGCACGTCCGTTCACCCTCTCCAGCGACGCCGTGGATCCCGCGGTGAAGCAGTACGAGCACCTCGTCGCCCAGCTCGAGGGCGAGGGCGTGACCGTCCGCGGCACCTACGACGTCTCGGCCCTGCGCGCCGACGCCGACATCATGCTGTGGCTCACGGGCCCGGCGCCCGAGGAGCTGCAGCGGGCCTGCCGCGAGCTGCGGCGCACGGAGCTGCTGGTCGGCCTCCTGCCGACGTGGAACGCGATGGGCGTGCACCGCGACGCCGAGTTCAGCTCGAACCACCTCCCCGCCTACATGCGCGGGAAGGCGCCGGCCCGCTGGCTCACGGTCTACCCCTTCGTCCGCTCCTACGAGTGGTACATCCTCCCCGAGGAGGAGCGCCGCGCGATGCTCGCCCAGCACGGGCGCCAGGGCTCGCGGTTCCGCTCCGTCCTGACCAACACGGTCGCCTCGTTCTCACTCGGCGACTACGAGTGGATCCTCGCCCTCGAGGACGAGGAGCTCGTCAACCTCGTCGACCTCATGCGCGACCTGCGCGCCACCGAGGCCCGCCGCCACGTGCGCGAGGAAGTCCCCTTCTACACAGGACGGCGCATCGACGCCGACCAGATCGCCGAGGTGCTCCGATGAGCGACACGACCAGTGAGCCGATCCTCGTCCGCGGGGCCACCCCCGCGGCGGCGTCCGGCCCCGAGCACGTCGAGGTCCCCGTGGCGTACGACGCGATCCTCCTCGCCGGCTTCGGCGGCCCCGAGGGTCAGGACGACGTCATCCCGTTCCTCCGCAACGTCACCCGCGGCCGCGGCATCCCGGAGGAGCGCCTCGAGGAAGTCGCCCACCACTACCGCCACTTCGGCGGCGTCAGCCCGATCAACGCGCAGAACCGCGCGTTGAAGAAGGCGCTCGAGGCCGAGCTCGCGAACCGCGGCATCGACCTCCCCGTGCTCTGGGGCAACCGCAACTGGGCGCCCTACATGAGCGAGGCCGTCGCCGAGGCGAAGGAGCGCGGGTTCACCAACCTGCTCGCCATCGCCACCAGCGCGTACTCCTCCTTCTCGTCCTGCAGGCAGTACCGCGAGGACTACGCCGCGGCGCTCGACGCGACCGGCCTCGAGGGCGAGCTGCGGATCGACAAGGTGCGCCAGTTCTTCGACCACCCCGGCTTCGTCATGCCGTTCGTCAAGGCCGTCCACGACGGGCTCGACGAGCTGCGCGAGCGGATGCCCGACCTCGATGTCACGTCCGAGGTGGAGGTGCTGTTCTCGACGCACTCGATCCCCATGGCCGACGCCGAGCGCAGCGGACCCCACGAGCGCCACGACGACGGCACCGTCGTCGACGTGCACGGGTTCGGACCGGGCGGCGCCTACGAGGCGCAGCACCTCGCCGTCGCCGAGGTCGTCATGGCCGCCGCCACGGACGAGGACGTGCCCTGGCAGCTGGTCTACCAGTCGCGCTCCGGCCCGCCCACCCAGCCCTGGCTCGAGCCGGACATCAACGACGCCATCGCTGAGCTGCCGGCCCGCGGCCGCCGCGCGCTGCTGATCGTCCCGCTCGGCTTCGTGTCCGACCACATGGAGGTCATGTGGGACCTCGACAACGAGGCCCTCGAGACCTCGGAGGAGCACGGACTCGTCGCGCTCCGCGTCGCGACCCCCGGCACGGACCCGGTCTACGTCTCCGGCCTGATCGACCTGGTCCTCGAGCGCGTCAACGGCGTGCCGACGGAGGACCGGCTCTCGATGACGGCGCTCGGCCCCTGGTACGACGTCTGCCGCCCCGGCTGCTGCGAGAACGTGCGAGCGGGGTTCAAGCCCGCACTGGCGGGAGTCGCACCGTGATGAGGAGTCGTCTGTCGTGAGCATCAGAGTCGGCACCCGCGCGAGCGCGCTCGCGGTGGCGCAGACCCGGATGACGGCCGATCTGATGTCGGCCGCCGCGGGGGTCCCCGTGGAGCTGGTGCGCATCGAGTCGGACGGCGACCGCATGCGCGGCTCGCTCGCCTCCCTCGGCGGCACCGGCGTGTTCGTCAGCGCTCTGCGCGACGCGCTGCTCGCCGGGCGCTGCGATGCGATCGTGCACTCGCTGAAGGACCTGCCCACCGCTCCGGTGGAGGGCCTGCTGCTCGGAGCGGTCCCCGAGCGGGAGGACCCGCGCGACGCGCTCTGCGCGCGCGACGGGCTCACCCTGGCGACCCTGCCGGTCGGAGCCCGCGTGGGCACGGGCTCGCCCCGTCGGCGCGCGGCGCTGCTGGCCGCCCGTCCGGACCTCGAGATCGTGGACATCCGCGGCAACATCGACACCAGGCTCCGGAGGGTGCTGCCCGGCAGCGACTCGCCGCTGGACGCGATCGTGCTCGCCCTGTCCGGCCTGCGCCGCCTCGGCCGGGTCGACGCGATCACCGAGGTGCTCGGCTTCGACGTCTCCCCGCACGCCCCCGGTCAGGGAGCGCTGGCCATCGAGGTGCGCGACGAGGAGCCGTCGGAGGAGCTTCGCGCCGCTCTCGCAGCGGTCGAGCACGTGCCGACCCGCGCGGCGATCACGGCCGAGCGGTCGCTCCTCGCCTCCCTCGAGGCCGGGTGCGCCGCTCCGATCGGGGCCTCCGCGGTCGTCGAGGAGGACCGCGTCGTCCTGCACGGCGTGGTCTTCGCCGTCGACGGCGCGGCGTCCCTCGCACGGGAGGTCGCGGAGCCGGTCGATAACGGTTCGGTCGGCGGTGGTCGACACCGGGCGGATCCGCAGTATGGTGGTCGCGAACTGCCCGTCGTCGAAGCCGCGTTCCGTTGCGGCTCTCTGCTCGCTGACGCGCTTCTCGGTGCGGGTGCCGCCGAACTCGCACCCCTGGGAGCCCCTTCGTGATCGTCCCCGCCGCCTACTCCCAGTGGGAGAAGCCGTTGCAGGGGTGGCGCATCCTCGTCCCCCGCGGAGGCCCGTGGGGGGACGGTGTCGCCGCCGCTCTCCGAGCCAAGGGAGCCTCGCCCGTCGTCGCTCCGATGATCAACTTCGCGCCGACCGACGACTTCCCCGCGCTCGAGCAGGCCCTCGCCGACCTCGAGGCCGGCGCCTTCGACTGGATGACCGTCACGAGCGCCACCACGGTCGATGTCCTCTCCCTCCTGCGCACCACCGTGCCCGCGAGCACCAAGGTGGCGGCGGTCGGCGAGACCACGGCGGCCGCGCTCGTCGCCGCCGGGTACTCCGTCGACCTCGTCCCC
The DNA here is from genome assembly GCF_002932395.1 of Rathayibacter sp. AY1D9. Classification (NCBI taxonomy): domain Bacteria; kingdom Bacillati; phylum Actinomycetota; class Actinomycetes; order Micrococcales; family Microbacteriaceae; genus Rathayibacter; species Rathayibacter sp. AY1D9. Next base: position 4,601 of record NZ_PSVQ01000030.1, on the reverse strand, counting down.
TCCGAGGACAACTCCGCCCGCGGCCTCCTGGCCGAGTGGGAGGAGGCCACCGGCGGCCGACACCCCCTGCGCGTGCTGACGCTGCGGTCCGAGATCGCCAAGCCGCTGCTCACCGAGGGCCTCACCCGCATCGGGCACGACGTGCGCTCCGTGGTCGCCTACCGCACGGTCGGCGTCCCGGTGGAGGAGCGCGTCGTGGCGGATGTCGCCGGCGGAGCCGTGCACGCGATCCTCGTCACCTCGGGCAGCGTGGCGGAGCAGGTCCAGAAGCAGCTCGGCCCGGTGCCCGAGTCGATCCTCGTCGCCGCGATCGGCCCGCAGACCGCGAAGGACGCCCGCGCCTTCGGCCTGCGCGTCGACGTCGTCGCCGACGAGCGCTCGGCCTCCTCCCTCATCGACGCGGTCGCCGCCGTCGCCACGGAGCGCGCTCCCCGCTGAGCCGCCTCCCCGGCGCGACGTCGGCCGGGAGGGGCGGGCCTCGCCCCGCAGGCCAGGGATCCGCCTCTCGGCTGATGTCGTGCGTCCGGAGCACCTCCACGGGGTGAGGCGTCCGCGCTCCCGGGAGGTGCTCGGCGGGGCGGGATTACGCTGGAGGACATGACTGCCATCCGCCCGCGCCGCCTCCGCACGACCCCCGCACTCCGCCGTCTCGTCCAGGAGACGCGCATCCACCCGGCGCAGCTGATCCTGCCCCTCTTCGTGGCCGAGGGGACCACCGAGGCCCAACCGATCGGGTCGATGCCGGGGGTGATGCACCACTCGCTGGACAGCGTCCGCGGTGCGGTGACGGAGGCGGCCGAGGCGGGGATCGGCGGTGTGATGCTGTTCGGCGTGCCGACCACGCGCGACGCGGTCGGCTCCGGTGCGACCGACCCCGACGGCGTGCTCAACGCCGCGACGCGGGTCGTCGTGGAGGAGGTCGGCGACGCGCTGGTCGTGCAGACCGACCTGTGCCTGGACGAGTTCACCGACCACGGCCACTGCGGTGTCCTCGACGACCGCGGGCGCGTCGACAACGACGCCACGCTCCTCCGCTACGAGGAGATGGCGCTCGCCCAGGCCGAGGCCGGCTCCCACCTGCTCGGGCTCTCGGGGATGATGGACGGCCAGGTCGGAGCGATCCGCGCCGCTCTCGACGGCGCCGGGCACCTGGACACCGCGATCCTCGCGTACTCGGCGAAGTACGCCTCCAGCTTCTACGGTCCGTTCCGCGAGGCCGTGCAGTCCACGCTCGAGGGCGATCGCCGCACCTACCAGCAGGACCCGGCGAACCGCCGCGAGGGCCTGCGCGAGGCGACCCTCGACCTCGCCGAGGGCGCCGACGTGGTGATGGTGAAGCCGGCCATGAGCTACCTCGACGTGCTCTCGGACGTCGCATCCGTCTCGGACGTGCCGGTCTGGGCGTACCAGGTGTCGGGGGAGTACGCGATGATCGAGGCCGCCGCCGCGAACGGCTGGATCTCGCGCGAGCCGGCGATCCTGGAGTCGGTCACGGGGATCCTCCGCGCGGGGGCCGACGCGGTTCTCACCTACTGGGCCGTCGAGATCGCTCGCGACCTGCTGAAGTAACCGCCTCCTCCTCCCGGGAGCGAGCCTCGGCATCTCGTCCGAAAGCGCTCCTCCGGCGCGAGGGCGCCGGGCGGCGCGCGTACCCTGGAGGGGTGACCACCTCGGCGAACGACACCCTGTACGAGCGTGCCCGGCACGCGATCCCCGGAGGCGTCAACTCGCCCGTCAGAGCGTTCCGCTCGGTCGGCGGGACCCCGCGCTTCATGGTCTCGGCCGCCGGCCCGTACATCACGGACGCGGACGGGCGCGAGTACGTCGACCTCGTCTGCTCCTGGGGCCCCGCCGTCCTCGGGCACGCGCACCCCGAGGTCGTCGCGGCGGTGCAGGAGGCGGCCGCCCGCGGTCTCTCGTTCGGCGCGTCCACTCCCGCCGAGACCGACCTCGCCGAGCTGGTCGAGGCGCGGATCACGGCCGGGGGAGTCTCGCCGATCGAGAAGCTCCGCCTGGTCTCCACCGGCACCGAGGCGACGATGACGGCGATCCGCCTCGCCCGCGGCGTCACCGGCCGCGACCTGCTGATCAAGTTCTCCGGCCACTACCACGGCCACTCCGACGGGCTGCTCGCCGATGCCGGCTCCGGTCTCGCGACCCTCTCGCTGCCCGCCTCCGCCGGCGTCACGGCCGCGACCGCGGCCCAGACGATCGTGCTGCCGTACAACGACCTCGAGGCGGTGCGCGCGGTCCTGGCCGAGCGTGGCGCCGACATCGCGGCGGTCATCACCGAGGCCGCGGCCGCCAACATGGGCGTGGTCGCTCCGGACCCGGGCTTCAACGCGGCCCTCGCCGAGCTCGTGCACGCGAACGGATCGCTGCTGATCATGGACGAGGTGCTGACCGGCTTCCGCGTGAGCGCCGGCGGCTGGTGGGGGCTCGAGAACCGCGGCGCCGAGGCTCCGTACCGGGCCGACCTCTACACCTTCGGCAAGGTCATCGGCGGAGGGATGCCGGTCGCGGCTCTCGGCGGCCGTGCGGACGTCATGGATCACCTGGCGCCGCTCGGGCCGGTGTACCAGGCGGGCACCCTCTCCGGGAACCCGGTCGCGGTGGCCGCGGGCATCCGGACGCTGCAGCTGGCCGACGACGCGGTCTACGCCTCGCTGGACGCCACGGCGCTGACTCTCCAGCGCGAGGTGTCGGCGGCGCTGACGGCCGAGGGCGTCGCGCACACGGTGCAGACGGCCGGGAGCCTCTTCAGCTTCATGTTCACGGACCTGGGCCGGCCGGTGCGCGACTACGCTGAGGTCCAGGCGCAGGAGTCGTTCCGCTACCCGGCGTTCTTCCACGCGATGCTCGATGCGGGCGTCTCGCTGCCGCCGTCGGTGTACGAGGCCTGGTTCGTCTCGGCCGCGCACGACGACGCGGCGATCGGGCGCATCGTGGACGCGCTGCCGGCGGCGGCGAAGGCCGCGGCGGCCGCTCGGGCGTAGGCTCCCGGGCCACCCGCGGATCAGGCGGGGGCCCGCCGCACCGGAGCTCCGGGCGGCGGACGTTCCGCGCGCCCGGCCGCCGGCGTGCGGCGACCGGACAGGGGCCCTCAGCCCCGGCGCGAGACCGACTTCGGCAGCACGAACACCAGCGCGAAGGCGGCGACCGCCATCAGGGTGCTGAGGAGCATCGCGGGAGCCGCGGCGTCGAGGAAGCCCGAGGCGACCGTGTCCGGACCCGTGATGACGAGGCTCCCGAACAGCACGCTGCCGATGACCGCGATGCCCACGGCCGAGCCGATGCGCTGGATCGCCGAGATCACGCCGCTCGCCGCGCCCGCGTCCTGCGGGTCGACGGTCGAGACGATGAACTGCACGTTCGGGGCGATGAAGAAGCCGTTGCCGAGGCCCGCGATCAGCAGCGGCGGCAGGAGCTGCCAGTTGCTGATCGAGTCCGGGGTCGCGGTCAGCAGCACCAGCCAGACCCAGCCGAGCCCGACGGCGAGGAGTCCGCTGCCCATCACCAGGACGTTGCGGCCCAGGCGCGCGGTCATCCGGTTGCTCTGCGAGGAGCTGATGATGCTGCCGATCGCGAAGGGGATCGACACCAGGCCCGACTCGAGCGCGGTGTGGCCGAGGCCCGACTGCCAGAGCAGCGAGATGGTGAAGAAGATGCTCGTGAAGGCCGCGAAGTAGACCAGCGCGAGGATCACGCCTCCGGTGAAGGCCGGATGGCGGAACAGCGACGGCGGCACCAGGGGAGCGCGGCCGCGGCGGACATGGAGGACCTCCCAGGCGCCGAACGCGGCGAGGAGCAGGACTCCGCCGGCGATCGAGAGGAAGGTCCACAGCGGCCAGCCCTCGTCCTCGCCCTGGATGAGCGGGACGAGCAGGGCGACCAGGCCGCCGGAGACGAGCACGAGGCCGAGCCAGTCGACGCCTCCGCTCGGGGCGCGGTCGCCGGCCTCGAGGTCGCGACGGGCGGGGAGGAGGACCGCGGCGGCGATCAGGGTCGCGACGCCGATGGGCAGGTTCACCCAGAAGACCAGGCGCCAGCCGTTCTCGTCGCCGAAGGCCTGGATGATCAGGCCGCCGATGATCGGGCCGAGCGCCGACGAGACGCCGAGGACCGCGCCCATGACCGCGAACGCCTTGCCGCGCGAGGGACCGCGGAACAGGAGCTGGATGTAGGCGTTGACCGCCGGGACGAAGACGCCGCCCGCCAGGCCCTGCACGATGCGGGCGATGACGAGCTGGGTGTCGTCCGCGGCCAGTCCGCACGCGAAGCTGGCGACGGTGAAGAGGGCGATGCCGCTGACGAAGACCCACTTGTGCCCGAAGCGGTCGCCGAGGCGGCCGGCGGGGATGAGGGCGAGGCCGAACGCGAGGGCGTAGCCGGAGATGATCCAGGAGAGCGTCGACTCGGAGGCGTCGAGCGTGGTGCGGATGGTGGGCAGCGCCACGTTCACGATGGTCGTGTCGAGCAGGGCGATGAACATGCCCGCGAGCAGGACGATCAGCGAGCGCCAGGCGCGCTTGTCGGGGGCGGGAGGGGCGCCGGTCGATCGGGCGGTCGACGTCTCGGTCATCGCAGGAGTGCCTTTCGAG